>NZ_JBVPVA010000106.1:0-6885 GCF_055612215.1 Actinomycetospora sp.
GAGGTGGCGGGCGTGGACCCGGTGCACCCCGGCGAGGAAGGCCAGGGTGTGGGGGTGGCCGTCGATGACGGTGACCAGCGGGGCGGCGCGGTCGACGGGGAACGCGGCGTCCAGCACTCGGCGCTCCGCGCCCTGGGTGGCGCGGAAGAGCAGGTCGGCGCTGGTCACCACGACGACGTCGGTGGGCACGCCCAGCGCGTCGAGCCGGTCGGCGGCCGCGGTCGCGGCAGGCACGGTGGCCCCGACGGCGGCGATGGTCACGCGGGGCCGGCCGGCGGCGCGGCGCAGCAGGTAGCCGCCGCCGACGACGCCGCGGCGGCGCCGTTCCCGGGCGGCGGGGTCGGTGGGGACGGCGGCGAGGTGCTGGTCGACCGGGGCGGTCGACAGGCGCAGGTACGTCGAGGATCCGTCGGGGCGGCCCAGCCGGGACAGCCCGTCGAGCAGGCACCAGGTGACCTCGACGGCGAACGCGGGCTCGAACGCCACGCAGCCGGGCTGCTCGAGCCCGATCGACGGGGTGGTGATCGACTGGTGCGCGCCGCCCTCGGGCGCCAGCGACACCCCCGACGGGGTGCCGACCAGGATCGACTGGCCACCGGCGTACATCCCGAACGCCCAGGGCTCGAGGGCCCGGGCGACGAACGGGTCGTAGAGCACCCCGACGGGCAGCAGCGGCTCGCCCCAGCGCGACCAGGTCGCGCCGAGCTCGCCGAGCAGCCCGACGAGGTTGGTCTCGGCGATCCCGAGCTCGATGTGGCGCCCGGTGGGGCGTTCGCGCCAGTGCAGGATGGTCTCGGCGTCGTCGTCGAACCAGTCGCGGCGCTCGCGCGGCGACCAGGTGCCGACCTTGTTCAGCCAGCCGCCCAGGTTGGTCGAGGACGCGACGTCGGGGGCGACGGTGACCAGTCGCGCGGCCACGTCGGGGGCCTCGCGGGTCAGGTCGAGCAGCGCGCGGCCGAGCGCCTGCTGGGTGGTGCCGGTCCCCGACGGGGTGCGCCCGGCGTCGGTCGGGACGTCCGGTGCGGGCACGGTCTCGGCGTCCTGGGCCCGGTCAAGCCGGGTGGCGGTCTCGGTGCAGAGCCGGGCGGCGTCGGAGTCGGGGGGCAGCGGGCGCCAGGGGTCGTCGAGCTCGGCGCCGACGTGGCCGGCGAGCTCGCGCATCTGGGCCTCGGTCAGCAGCGACGAGTGGTTCTGCGGGTGGCCCTGGGTCGCCAGGCCGTAGCCCTTGACGGTGTAGGCGAAGACGACGGTCGGCCGCGTGTCGTCGATGGCGTCGAACGCGTCGAGCAGCGCGCCGAGGTCGTGCCCGCCGAGGTTGCGGATGGCGGCGTGCACGGCGTCGTCGTCGATGGTCTCGAGCAGCGCGGCGATCTGGGCGGGGTCGTCGGGGTGCTCGTCGGAGCCCTCCCCGGGGATGCGCTCGCGCAGCTGGCCGGCGGTGCAGCGCAGTAGGCGCTGGTACTCGGGGTTGGTCATCGCGTCGATGCGCCGGCGCAGCGCGGCCCCGCCGTCGCGGGTGTAGAGGTCCTCGAGCAGGCGGCCGTACTTGACCGTGATGACCTGCCAGCCCGCGGCCTCGAACAGCCCGTGCAGCCGGGTCACCGAGATGTCGGGGACGACCCGGTCCAGGGACTGGCGGTTGAAGTCGACCACCCAGCAGACCTCGCCGAGCTCGCGGACCATCGGGTCGAGCACGGCCTCCCACACCGCGCCCTCGTCGAGCTCCGCGTCCCCGACCAGCGAGAACTGCCGCCCCAGCACACCCCGGCTGGCGGCGCGGGCGCCGACGCCGTGGGCGTAGCGCCGGGCGATCGCCCCCCAGATCGGCGCCGTCGCCCCGATCCCGACCGAGCCCGTGGAGTAGTCGACCGGGTCCGGGTCCTTGGAGCGCGACGGGTAGGACTGCAGGCCGCCGCGCTCGCGTAGCGTCGTCAGGTACCGGGCGTCGAGACGGCCGAGCAGGTGGTTGATCGCGTGCAGCACCGGCGAGGCGTGCGGCTTGACCGACACCCGGTCCTCGGGGCGCAGCGCCCCGAACCACAGCGCCGTCATGATCGAGGTGATCGACGCCGACGACGCCTGGTGTCCACCCACCTTGAGCCCGCCCGGGTTCGGGCGCACCCGGTTCGCGTGGTCCACGATCGCGGTCGCGAGCCACAGCACCCGGTCCTCGACCGCGCGCAATGCCTCCAGATCCTGCGCCCCGGTCCGCGCCGGAGCGGGCATCGTCGTCGACACTGGCGTGGACCTCCTGGTCGGGGCGGCGTCCGGACACATCTCACCGGCTCGTTGTGGCCCGAGCAACAGAATCGGGGGAAGCCACCGGCAACGCGCAAGAAACGTCCGCCGAACCGGCCTACCGCGCGGCTACGTTGTGGGTCGTGGGGCAACACGCCGAGGTGGACGATCTCGACCGCCGTCTGATCGCGCTCCTGGCCGAGGACGCCCGGCGGACGTTCGCCGACATGGCGACGCGGGTCGGTCTGTCCGTCGCGGCGACCAAACGCCGGGTGGACCGGCTGCGCGAGGTGGGGGTCATCACCGGGTTCACCGTCCAGATCGACCACGCGCGGCTCGGTCTCGGTGTCGAGGCCTTCTGCGAGGTCCGGTACGCGGGCACGACCCCGGTCGAGGCGATCGTGCAGACCGGCTCGACGGTGCCGGAGGTGCTCGCCGTCTACACGATCGCGGGCGACCCGGACGCGCTCGTGCAGGTGCGCGTCCGCGACATCGCCCATCTCCAGGACGTCATCGACCGGCTGCGGCGCGCCGGCCCGGTGGTCGGGACGAAGACGCTGATGGTGTTGGGCCGGTGGGCACGGTCTTCGTGATCACGGGGTACAGGCACTCCATGCGAGCCATCGCCCATCACACACGCTCCGGACCGTTCAGCGAGATCGAGCTGCCCGTCCCGACCCCCGGGCCCCGGGACCTCGTCGTCGAGGTGAGAGCGGTCTCGGTCAACCCGGTCGACACCAAGGTCCACGCGAGCAGCGACCCGGAGGGCGAGCCGACGGTCCTCGGGTACGACGCGGCGGGCGTCGTCACCGCCGTCGGTGACGAGGTCACGCTGTTCTCGGTCGGCGACGAGGTCTACCACGCGGGTTCGATCGCCCGGCAGGGAACGAACGCGCAGTTCCACGCGGTCGACGAGCGCATCGCCGGGCCCAAGCCCCGCACGCTGTCCTTCGCCGAGGCCGCGGCCCTCCCGTTGACGACGATCACCGCCTGGGAGTCCCTGTTCGACCGGTTCCGGGTGCGGACGGACGACTCCGGCACCCTGCTGGTCATGGGCGCGGCCGGCGGCGTCGGGTCGATGGTCATCCAGCTCGCCCGGGCGCTCACCGGCCTCACCGTCATCGGGACCGCCTCCCGTGAGGAGTCCCGGCAGTGGGCGACCGACCTCGGCGCCCACCACGTCATCGACCACCACGACCTCGTGGCGGACACGAAGGCGGTCGCCCCCGACGGCGTCGACATGGTCTTCTCGCCGTTCACCGCCGGGATGATCGAGACCTACGCCGAGCTGATGAACACCGGCGGCGGCATCGTCGCCATCGACGAGCCGGAGGGCCTCGAGACCCTGCCGCTGAAGGACAAGAGCCAGACGCTGCACTGGGAGCTGATGTTCACCCGGCCGCTGTTCGCGCCGCCGGACATGGTCGCCCAGCACGACCTGCTCGCCCGGGTCGCCGAGCTCGTCGACGCCGGGACCGTCCGGACCACGCTGAGCGAGCGGCTCGAGGGGCTCACGCCGGAGAACCTGCAGCGCGCGCACGACCGGGTCGCCGACGGCCACATGGTCGGCAAGATCGTCCTCGAGGTGTAGGCCGAGACTTGACCGGGTGGACCTCGACGGCTGCTGCGGGAGCCGTGGGGGTCCACTCGGCGGCGGGGTGGTGCGGGTCGGCGCGGCGTGGCCCGTACGCTGCGGCGGAGCAGAGGTGACCGGGTGACGAGGGGCGATTCGTGACGACGCTGTCGGCGCCGGACCGCGCCCAGGACGACGACACCCCGGCCGCCCCGGGCTCGTCGGCCCGCACGCGCGAGCTGGGCCCCCGGAGCGGCCTGCTCCTCGCGGCGGTACTGGGCGGCCTCGCCGGCGGCGTGCTGTTCCTGCTCGCCCACCGCGGGATGCCCGACGACTCCTACATCACGCTGGACTACGCGCGGAACCTCGCCCTGCACGGTCACTGGGGCCTGACGGAGTTCCGCGACGCCAACACGGCCACCTCGCCGCTCAACGTCTGGCTGCTCGCCGCCGGCATCCTCGTCACCGGCGGGCGCCCGGTGGTCGCCGCGGGTCTCGTGCTCGTCCTGTCCACGGCCCTGCTCGGCGGCTGGGGCGCCGCCCTCGCCGACGCGCTGGGACGCCGGCGCGCCGTGGTGGCCGGCCTGGTCGTCGGGCTCATCGTGACCTCGCCGATCTTCGCGAGCGTCGTCGGGATGGAATCGTTCCTCGGCGCGGCGCTGATGGTCGGCGTGGCGCGCTACGCGGCGCAGCGCCGCGCGGTGGCCGCGGGCGTGGTGACCGGCCTGGCCGTGCTGTGCCGGCCCGACCTGGCCGTGCCCGCCGTCGTGGTGCTGGCCGTGCTGTTCCTCGGGGTCGCCCCCCGGGAGCCGCGCCGGATGGTCCTCGCGTGGGCCGTCGCCGCCGTCGTCGCGCTGCCCTGGCACGTCTGGTCCTGGTTCGTGCTGGGCGGCTTCGTGCCGGACACGCTCGTGATCAAGACCGGGGGCGCGTTCCCGAACGGCGAGGTGTTCGGCAACGGGACGCTGTTCTTCTCCGAGCGCTGGCCCGTGGCGATGGTGCTGATCTCCGCGGTGGTGCTGGCCGGGCTCGGCGCGCTCGTGGCCTCCGCGGTCGCCTGGGCCCGCGGCTCGGGGCGGCTCGCCGACCGCGTCGTCGTCGCCTGTGGACTGGCCGGCCTCGCGCACTACGCGGTCTACGCCGCGATGGGCGTCTCGTCCTACCTCTGGTACTACTGCCCGTCGCTCGGCCTGATCTCGGTGTGCGCCGCGCTCGGCGCGGCGGACCTCGACGGCCGGCGGATCGGCGCGCTCACCGCCGCGCTCGCCGTGGTGGCCGGCGCCGGCGTCGGGCTGCAGACCGCCCTGGGCGTGCCATGGGCGTTCCCGGCGCTGTTCGGGAACTGGGCGACGTCGGGCCAGTACCTCGCCGCGGGCGAGCCGCTCGGCCGGGCGGTGCCGCCCGGTCAGTCCGTGCTCGCCCCCGGCGAGATCGGCGCCCTGGCCTACGGGTGCGGGTGCGACATCGTCGACGGGTTCTCGGACCACGACCGGCTGATGGCGCTGGTCGAGCAGCGCGAGGCCGCGGCCGGCCCGGTCGGCCGGTTCCTGCTGCGCCTCGACGTCCTGCACGCCGACCGCTCGCCGGTGCGGCCCACCGACCACGTGCTGCGCTGGGTGGCGGGCACCGGGCCCGGGTGGCCGACGAACGTGCCCGGGCGCGGCCCGGGCCGGCTGGTGCTCGACCCGCCGGGCGCCGACCCCGCCGCGGTGTCCCTCAACGGGGAGTAGGCCTCCGGCCATGTGAACGGATGTCGTCGCCCGGGCGACCACATCCGTTCACGTGGCGCGCAGCGCCTCGACCGCGTCGTGCACGTACTGCGCGAGCCCCGGCTCGAGGTCGTCGTAGTGCTTCGCGAACCGCTCGTCCGCGACGTACATGCGGGCGAGGCAGCGGTGCATCTCCGGCGTGAGGTCGTAGAACCGCTCGTGGATGTGGCGCCCGTGCGCCTCCGCCGCCGCGAGTGCGGCCTCGGAGTCCGGCGCCGCGCCGGCCCGCTTCGCGGCCACGAACGCCTGCTCCACCGCGGCCGCCTCGGCGGTGATCGCCTCCCAGTCGGCCTTGGTGTAGCGCGCGGTGCGGGCCCGGGACTGCTTCCACTCCTCGGTGTCGCCCCAGCGCTCCTGCGCCTCGGCCCGGTACTCCTCGGAGTACCCGTCCCCGAAGAGCTCGCGCTGCTCCTCGCGTGTCAGCTGCACACCCGACATCTCCGCCTCCAGGGCTCGGTCGATGGCCACGACGAGGTCGGACAGCTCGTCGAGCCGGGACGTGACCGCGGCCCGCTGGCGACGCAGGTGCGCCGCGACGTCGGCGGCGGGGTCGTCGAGGACGGCGGCGATGTCCTCGAGGGCGAGCCCGAGCCGGCGGTACACGACGACGTGCTGCAGGCGGGTGATGTCGGCGTCGGTGTAGAGGCGGTACCCGGCGGCACTGCGGCGGCTCGGGCGCAGCAGCCCGATCTCGTCGTAGTGGTGCAGGGTCCGCACCGTCACGGCGAAGCGCGCGGCCACCTGGCCGACCGTCATCCCCGTCGTCTCCGTCACCCCGGTCATGGTGAACGAGCCTGCAGCCCCACGCGGCGTGAGGGTCAAGTCCCTACGCTGGGCGGATGAGCTGGACGATCCGGGACGGGGAGCCCGGTGAGCTCGAGGCGCTCGTCGGGATCTGGCGCCGCGCGGTCGAGGCCACCCACCACTTCCTCGGCGCCGGCGAGATTGACGCGCTCGAACCGCGGACCCGCCGCGAGTTGGCCCGCGCCGCAGTCCGGGTCGCCTCCGGGCCCCACGGGCCGGTGGGCTTCCTGATCGGGACCGCCGGCGAGGTGGACGGCCTCTTCGTCGACCCGGCGGTGCACGGGCGCGGGGCGGGCACCGCGCTGCTCGACGACGCGGCCGCCCACCACCCGGTGCTGACGCTCGACGTGAACGAGCAGAACCCGGCGGCCCGGGACTGGTACGCGCGGCGCGGGTTCGTCGAGACGGGCCGGTCGGAGACCGACGAGGACGGTCGGCCGTACCCACTGGTGCACCTGCGGCGGGTGACCCCGCCCGACCCGGCACCGGACCGGGCGTTCC
>NZ_JBVPVA010000472.1:0-2339 GCF_055612215.1 Actinomycetospora sp.
GTCCTCGATCGAGATGTGGTTGTCGTCGTAGAAGACGACGAGGTTGCCGAGCTGCTGGCGGCCGGCGATCGAGCTCGCCTCGGCCGTCACGCCCTCCTCGATGTCGCCGTCGGAGGCGATGACGTAGATGAAGTGGTCGAACGGGCTCTCGCCCTCCGCGGCGTCCGGGTCCCACAGCCCGCGCTCCCGGCGGGCGGCCATCGCCATGCCGACGCTGGCGGCCAGGCCCTGTCCGAGCGGCCCGGTCGTGATCTCGACGCCGGTGGTGTAGCCGTGCTCGGGGTGGCCCGGCGTGCGCGAGCCCCAGGTCCGCAGCTGCTCGAGGTCCTCCATCTCCAGGCCGTAGCCGGACAGGAAGAGCTGGATGTACAGCGTCAGGCTGGAGTGGCCCGCGGAGAGGACGAACCGGTCGCGACCGGGCCAGTCGGCGTCGGCCGGGTCGTGCCGCATCGTGTGCTGGAACAGGGTGTACGCCAGCGGGGCCAGCGCCATCGCCGTGCCGGGGTGGCCGTTGCCGACCTTCTGCACCGCGTCGGCCGCGAGCACGCGGATCGTGTCCACGGCGCGCTGGTCGAGGTCCGACCAGTCGTCGGGACGGTGCGGGGTGGTGAGGGCGGCGATCTCGTCAGGCGATTCACTCGCCGGGCGGGTGCTGTCCACGTCGGTCGTGGTCACGAACGTGATCTCCCTGCTGTCGCGTCGTGAGCCGCGGCGCGGGTCCGCAGCTCCCTGGTCCCTCGGCCACATCGGTGGGCCGCCCGGGGTGTGGTCCGCCGAGAGGTAGCTGGATCGATCCCGAAGGCCCGTCGGTCCCAATGTTGCCACGCCGAGGTGGCCGCTGGCTGCACCGTCGGATGCCGGTGGGCGTCTACCCGTTCCCACGCGCGCGGACACCCGCGCATAGGATTCCGCACCTGTCCACCGCGGGCGGGGGCGCGCCCGTGTGTGAACCCGCTCGCTCAGGGCCGCGCGACACCGGGGCCGGGCGAGCGCGACGGACGCCCGGGGTGCAGACTGCATCGACGACAGCCTGTAGGAGGCGACGGCCGGGGACTCCCCGAGCGGCGCCGGCAGACGCGTGAGAGGACCGGGTGATCGGGTGAGCACGGCGGTCGGTCCGGCGCCGACGGGGGACCGGACCTGGCTCGGCGGGCTGTGGGCCCGCTCGGTCTCGACCGTCCGGGCGTACCTGGCGCTGACGAAGGCCCGGATCATCGAGCAACTGCTCGTGGTCACGGTGCCCGCGATGATGCTCGCCCAGCGCGCCGTGCCCTCGCTGTGGCTGGTGTTCGCCGTCCTGCTCGGCGGGGCGGCGGCCGCGGCCAGCGCGCACGCCCTCAACTGCGTGATCGACGCCGACATCGACGCGAAGATGGCCCGGACCCGCAAGCGGCCGCTCGCGCGCGCCGCGGTCCCCCGCTCCCACGCGCTGGTGTTCGGCCTGGTGCTCGGGGCCGCGTCGGCGGTGTGGCTCGGTCTGACGGCGAACTGGGTCGCGGCCGGCCTCTCGGTCGCCGCGATCGCGTTCTACATCGTCGTCTACACGCTGGTGCTCAAGCGCCGGACCTCGCAGAACATCGTCTGGGGCGGCGCCGCCGGCTGCATGCCCGTGGTGATCGGCTGGGCGGCCGTGACGGGCTCGGTCGGCTGGCCGGCCCTGGTCCTCTTCGGGATCATCTTCTTCTGGACGCCGCCGCACTTCTGGGCGCTGGCGATGCGCTATCGCGACGAGTACGCCGCGGCCGGGGTGCCGATGCTCCCGGTGGTGGCCTCGCCGCAGCGGGTCTCGCGGCAGATCGTGTTCTACGCGTGGGCGATGGTGGCGTGGTCGGCCCTACTGGTCCCCGCGACGTCGTGGATCTACCTCGCGACGGCCGTGGTGGGCGGGGCCTGGTTCCTCGTCGCCGCGCACCGGCTGGACCGGGCCGTGCACCGCGACGAGGTCGTCAACTCGATGCGGCTCTTCCACCTGTCCAACACCTACCTCACGGGGCTGTTCGTGGCGGTGGCGGTGGACTCGGCGTTCGGCTGGCCCGCGTTCGGGTGGCCCTTCTAGGTCCGCTCGGCCCGAGCTTCGCGAGGGGCACTGTGCGCAGGTCCGGCGGCCGCTGCGGCTGCCTCTCGTGCCCCTGATCAAGGCCGCCCAGGAGCGCCGGCCTTGAGGGGCACTGTGCGCATGCCTGGCACCCGCCGCGGCTGCCTCCTGTGCCCCTGATCAGTGGGATGGGGGGCGGCCGCGGGCACGCGTCCCCCACCGTTGGCGAGGGGCCCCCGGCGCAGGTCTGGCGCCCACCGGAGGTGCCTGGTGTACCCCTGATCAAGGCCGCCCGGGAGCGCCG
>NZ_JBVPVA010000237.1:0-4949 GCF_055612215.1 Actinomycetospora sp.
GCGCTCGAGGACGTCCATGTCGAGCATCTCGCCGAACATGATCGTCGTCGCCTTGAGCACCCCGCCGCAGCGCGCGCAGGCGGGGTCGTCCTCGCCGGCGCGCACCCGGTCGAGCGCCTCGGCCATGGGCGTGACGGCCCCGCAGTCCAGGCACACCGTGTGGTGGTTGGTGCCGTGGAGCTCGACGACGCGGTCGGGCGAGGACCCGGCCGCCTGGTGGAGCTCGTCGATGTTCTGGGTGAGCAGGGCGACGAGCTTCCCGGAGCGCTCGAGCCGGACGAGCGCGTCGTGCGCCGGGCCCGGCCGCGCGGTCCACATCGGGTGCTCGACCCGCTCCTGCCACGCGGTGCGGCGCACCTCGGGGTCGTCGCGGTAGTGCTGATAGGTCCAGATGCGCTCCGCCGCGGGGTTCTTCGTCCACACCCCCTGCGGGCCGCGGAAGTCGGGGATGCCGGAGTCGGTGGAGACGCCGGCCCCGGTGAGGACGGTGACCGACCGCGCCGCGGCGATCAGCTCCCGCGCCTCGGAGATCCGGTCCTGGTCGGTGTGCGGAACGGCCACGGCCCCACCGTGCCACGGGCCGCCGCACCGCTCACCCGGAGCCGAGCTCCCCGACCATCCGCAGCAGCGTCGTCGCCACCTCCTGCGGGTGCCCGAGCGCGCACAGGTGCCCGCCCGGGACGACCTCCGCGTCGACCCCCAGCCGCTCCGCGGCCAGGCGGCGCACGAACGGCAGCGGGAAGAGGCGGTCGTCGCGGGCGGCGACGACCCGGGTGGGGACGTCGGGCCAGCGCGCCAGCGGGTAGGGCATCCCGAAGATCGCCCCGGCCTGCGGCGGCGCGCCCTCGGCCTCGAGCTCGGCGACGAGGTGGGCGGGGAGGTCGTGGAAGAACACCTCGCGGGGGGCGCGCACCGGGTCGAGGTCGCCCGGGTCGAGCCCCAGGTCCCGGGCGTGGGCCGCCATCGCCGCGCCGTGCCCGGTGGCGGCCCACCAGGCGCCGGCCGTCTCGCGGGGCGCCGGGATCATCGGTGCCAGCAGGACCAGCAACGTCGTCGGGACCTGCGCGGCGACCAGGGGCACGGTGAACGCGCCCATCGACTGCCCGACGAGCACCACCGGGGCCCGCTCACCGACCGCCGTCAGCACGGCGTCGACGTACTCGGTGAACCCGGCGGTCTCGTCGGCGACCGGCAGGTCGGGGGTGACGACCGTGTGCCCCGCGACGGTGAGCAGCGGCGCGAGCCGGGACCAGTAGCGGTGGTCCGAGGACGCGCCGTGCACGAGGACGAAGGTCGTCACGGGAACTCCTGGGATCTCGGGGGCGTCACGGAGGGTGTCGTCACACCGCCCCGGAATTCGACACCCTCACGGCCCGAGCGTGGCCATCGTCTCCGCGTCGAGCGCGAGGTCGCCGGCCGCGAGGTTCTCCTCGAGGTGCCCGACGCTGCGGGTGCCCGGGATGAGCAGGGTCTGCGGCGCGTGCGCGAGCAGCCAGGCGAGCCCGACCTGCGCGGGGGTGACGCCGAGGCGGGCGGCCGTGTCGACGACGGCCGGGAGCTCGGTGACCTGGCGCTGACCCGGCCAGCCGCCGCCGAGCGGGAAGTAGGGCACCCAGGCGATGTCGTGCTCGCGGCAGAGGTCGAGCACCGCCTCGCTGCTGCGGTCGACGAGGGAGTAGGCGTTCTGCACGCACACGATCCCGACGGGCAGCGCGTGCCGCAGCTGGTCGGCCGAGACGTGCGAGAGCCCGATCGCGCCGATCTTCCCGGCGTCGCGGAGGTCGACCATGGTGGCGAGCTGGTCGTCGAGGTCGACGACCTGGTCGCCCTCGGCGACCAGCCCCGGGGCGGCGTCGGCCCGGCGGAGGTTGACGACGTCGATGCGGTCCGTCCCGAGCGAGCGGAGGTTGTCGTCCACCTGGGCGCGCAGGTCCTCGGGGCGCTGGGCGAGCCGCAGCGGGACCTCCTCGCCGGGCGCCGGGGTGGCCCCGACCTTGCTGACCAGCACCAGGTGCTCGGGGTAGGGGGCGAGCGCGGTGTGGATGCGCCGGTTGACGAGGCCGTCGCCGTAGAACTGCGCGGTGTCGAGGTGGTCGACGCCGAGCTCGACGGCACGGCGCAGGACGGCCACGGGCTCGTCGTCGGGACCCTCCGCGCGCAGCTGCATGGCGCCGTAGCCGATCCGGGCGACGGAGCGGCCGGAGAGGGTCGCGAGGCCGCCGGGGTGGGGGCGCGTCCTGGTGCTGGTCATGGTGGCCTCCTGCGGGTGGTGGCAGACTGACGGAGAGCGGACCGGAGGCGCCTCCGTTCGCGCCACCGACGCTACCACGAAACCGGAGGTGCCTCCGCTTCATGGCCGACGACCCGACCCCTCCCCTGCGCGCCGACGCCCGCCGCAACCGGGACGCCCTGCTGCGCGCCGCCGCCGCGGGCTTCGCCGCCGGGGACGACCCGACGCTGGAGAAGATCGCCCGCGACGCCGGGGTCGGGATCGGGACGCTGTACCGGCACTTCCCGACCCGCGAGGCCCTCGTCGAGGCGGTCTACCGGACCGAGCTGGCCGCGGTGTGCGCCGTCGTCGACGACCTCCTCGCCGCGCACGAACCCGCCGACGCGCTGCGCGTGTGGATGGACCACTACGCCGAGTTCGTGATCACCAAGCGCGGGATGGCCGAGACGTTCCGGACGATGGTCGCCGACGGCACGGTGACCACCCCGCGCGAGGCGATCGACGCCGCCGTCGGGACGCTGCTCGCCGCGGGTGCGCGGGCCGGGACGCTGCGTGCCGACCTCGACCCCGACGACGTCGTCACCCTGCTCGTGGGGGTGTTCGTCTCGACGGCGGGGTCCGACGACCGCGCCCGGCTGGGTCGGCTGCTCGACCTCGTGGCCGCGGGGCTGCGCATGTGAACGGAACTGGGCGCTGGAGCGACCAGAACCGTTCACATGGCCGAAGGCCTCTTCACGTACCGCCCGCCCGGCTCGCCGACCACGGCCCCGTCGGCGAACACCGTCCGGCCCCGCAGGAACGTCCGCGTCACCGTCGACCCGATCTCGAGGCCCCGGAACGGGCTGTACTCCTGGGTCGACTCGGACGCGGCGGGGTCGACCGTCCACGAGGTGTCGGGGTCGACGAGCGCGATGTCGGCGTCGAAGCCGGGCGCGAGGTCGCCCTTGGTGCCGAGTCCGAAGCGCCGGGCCGGGTTGGTCGAGGTCAGCTCCGCGATCCGCGGCAGCGCCAGCCCCCGCTTGAGCCCCTCCCCCACGAGCCCCGGCAGCAGGTACTCCGTGCCGCCGAACCCGGACTTCGCCGCGAAGACGTCCTCGTGGTCGTCCCCGAACTTCGTCGCCTCCTTGCAGCACGCGTGGTCGGACACCACCCAGGACACGTCGCCGGCCAGCACGTGGCGCCACAGCGCCTCGACGTCGGAGCGCGGGCGTAGCGGCGGGTTGACCTTGCCGCCGATGCCGTCGGCGGTGTGCACGTCGGCGAGAAGGTGCCCGACGGTGACCTCGCGCCGGAAGTCCACGTGCGGGAACGTCCCCGCCATCAGCATGGCCGCCTCGAGCGCCTTCGCCGACGACAGGTGCAGCAGGTTGATCGTCGGCAGCCCGGTCTCGTGCGCGAGGTAGGAGGCGATGGTGACCGCGAGCCCCTCGGAGTGCGGCGGCCGCGACGCGCTGTAGGCCTCGAGGCCGTGCAGCGTCCCGTCCTCCTCGACGAGCTTCGTGTAGGCCGTCATGATCTCGGCGGTCTCGCAGTGCAGCGAGAGCGAGATGCGGTCCGCGATGTCCGGGCGCTGCTCGCGCACCCGCTGGATGCCGCGCATGACGAACTCGAAGTGCGCGATGTCGTAGCGCTCGCCCTCGGGGATCATGAGGAAGTCGTTCTGGGCGTTCGAGCGCCCGTGCAGCCCGTGGCTCCCGTAGAACATGAAGATCTTGAACGACGTGACGCCGTGCTCGTCGACGAGCATCGGGATCTCGTCGATGTGGCTGGCCTGCATCGGCGCGAGGTGGAAGGCGTAGTCGACGTGCGAGCGCCCCTCGGAGGCCGCGAGCACCTCGGGGAACACGTCGGCGTACGACCCGCCCTTGTTCAGGTAGTACTGCCCGGTGCGCATGTAGGTCAGCGACGTGGTCACCCCGCCCTGCGCGCACGCCCGGCTCTCGGTGGCGGTGTCCTCGGCGAGCGGGTTGTAGATGCCCCAGTGCTGGTGGGCGTCCACGACCCCGGGGAACGCGAGCTGCCCGCGCCCGTCGTGCACCTCGGTTGCGTCGGCGCCGAGATCCGGGCCGACGGCGGTGATGCGGCCGTCGTCGACGGCGATGTCGGCGAGCGGGGTCTCCTCGGTCCCCGGCCGCACCACGCGGACGTTGCGGACGACGAGGTCGTGGCTCATGCGGGGATCTCCTTCTGGGTGAGGATCGACGTCAGGTGCTCGGCGGCGCGGTAGGCCAGGCCGAGGGCGGGCAGCAGGCCGTTGCCCGCGAGGTAGCCGGCGGCGCCGTGGCCGGACATGCCGACCGCCGCCCCGCCGGAGGCGTAGAGGCCGCCGAGGGGGCGGCCCGAGGCGTCCAGGACGCGGGCGTGCTCGTCGACGGCGAGCCCGCCCTGGGTGTGGAAGAGCGCCGGGACGATCTCGACGGCGGCGTAGGGCGGCTCGAGCGGGGCCGCGACCCGGCGGCGGCCCACCCGGTCGCCCGCGGACTCCCCCCGTGCCACCGCGGCCGCGTCGGCGAGCTCGGCGCCGAGCACCGCGGCGTCGACGCCGAGGCGCCCCGCCAGCTCCTCGACGGTGTCGGCCCAGCGCACCGCCCCCGCCTCGACGACGTCGAGGTAGTCGCGGAACCTGCGCGTCGCGGCGTCGATGCGGGCGTCGAGCACCACCCAGCCGCGCGCGCCGGGCCGGGCGGCGAGCATCGCGGCGTACTCGGAGTAGCCGACG
>NZ_JBVPVA010000440.1:0-5693 GCF_055612215.1 Actinomycetospora sp.
CCCCCGCGAGCTCCTCCGCCGAGAGCACCCGCCCGGTCGGGTTGTGCGGGTTCACCAGCACGAGGAGCGCCGACCCGGACGACGCGAACGCCCGGTCCAACGCGTCGAGGTCCAGCGACCAGGACCCGGCGTCCCGGGCCATCGGCACCCGCACCAGCTCCCGGCCGAGCATCCCGGGCACCCGCAGGAACGGCATGTAGGCCGGCGTCGGGAGCACGACCGGGCTGCCCGCCGGCGTGAAGTGCTCGACGACGGCCGTGAGCGCGGTGAGCACGTCGGGCAGCGGCCGGATCCGGGCCGGGTCGGGTGCCCACCCGAAGCGGTCGGCCCAGAACGAGGAGCACGCCGCCGCCATGTCGGCCACCCAGGCGTCGGGCAGATAGCCGAACCGGTTGCCGTCGACGCACGCGCGCACCGCGTCGGCGACCGGCGGTGCCGTCGGGAAGTCCATCTCGGCGACGAACGCGCCGATCAGGCCGCGGCCGTGCGCGTCGGTGCCGGGCGTGGACCACTTCCAGCTGCCGCCGGCCCGCATCGCGTCGGCGGTCAGCGCGTCGAACGGGTGCGCCATGCCCCCATGATCACCCACCGGGTCCACGCCGGAGTGCACGAGCGGCCGGTTCGTCACCAACGAAGGTCACCAACCGGCCGTTGGTACCGATCGACGGCGGCTCAGCGGGTGTCCTCGCCGAGCTTGTGCACGCGGATCAGGTTCGTCTTCCCCGCGGTCCCGGGCGGCGACCCGGCCACGACGACGACGAGCTCGCCGGGCGCGAACCGGCCGATCTCCAGGATCGACTCGTCGACGCGGCGGATCATCGCGTCGGTGGTCTCCTCCCAGGGCACGAGGAAGGTCTCCACGCCCCACGACAGCGCGAGCTGCGACCGGATCTCCGCGACTGGTGTGAACGCCAGCACCGGGAGCCGGGTGTGCAGCCGCGCGAGCCGCCGCACGGTGTCGCCGGTGCGGGTGAAGGCCACGAGGGCGCGGGCGTTGAGCCGCTCCCCGATGTCGCGGGCGGCCGTGGTCACCACCCCGCGCTGGGTCCGCGGCACGTGCTGGATCGCGGGCACCGACGCCGGGCCGGACTCGACCGCCGAGACGATGCGGGCCATCGTCTGCACCGTCTCGATCGGGTAGTCGCCGACCGAGGTCTCCCCGGAGAGCATCACCGCGTCGGCGCCGTCGAGCACGGCGTTCGCGACGTCGGAGGCCTCCGCGCGGGTCGGGCGGTAGTTGTGGATCATCGACTCGAGCATCTGCGTCGCGACGATCACCGGCTTGGCGTTCTCCCGGGCGATCTGGACCGCCCGCTTCTGCACCAGCGGCACGTCCTCGAGCGCGAGCTCGACGCCGAGGTCGCCGCGGGCCACCATGATCGCGTCGAACGCGAGCACGATCGCCTCGAGCGCGTCGACGGCCTCGGGCTTCTCCAGCTTCGCGATGACGGGCAGGCGCGCGTCGTAGTCGTCCATGATCTTGTGGACGAGCTCGGCGTCGGCGGGCGAGCGCACGAACGAGAGCGCGATCATGTCGACCCGCAGCCCCAGGGCGAAGCGCAGGTCCGCCTCGTCCTTCTCGCTCATCGCCGGGACCGAGACGACGGTGCCCGGCAGCGAGATGCCCTTGTGGTCGGAGACCCGCCCGCCCTCGACGACGCGGCACACCACGTCGCGCCCCTCGACGTCGGTGACCTCGAGCGAGACGTTGCCGTCGTCGATGAGCAGGGACTCGCCGGGCCGGACGTCGTCGGCGAGGCCGGGGTAGGTCGTCGAGACCCGATCATGCGTGCCCTCGACGTCGTCGGTCGTGATCCGCACGGTCTCGCCGGTGGCCCACGTCTGCGGTCCGTCGGCGAAGTTCCCGAGCCGGATCTTCGGGCCCTGCAGGTCGGCGAGGATGCCGACGGCGCGGCCCTCGGCGTCCGCGGCCGCGCGCACGCGCTGGTAGATCTCCTGGTGCTGGGCGTACTCGCCGTGGGAGAAGTTGAGCCGCGCGACGTCCATGCCGGCACGCACGAGGGCGCGGATCCGCTCGGGGGACGACGTCGACGGACCCAGCGTGCAGACGATCTTCGCGCGACGGCTCACGCCCCTCATCGTACGGCGGACTGCACCGATCCAGGAGACCCGGGACACGACCGGCTCGACCGTACGGCCCCCACGACGCGCCCCGGCTACGGTGACTGACGTGGCGACGTCGCAGGGGGAGGCCGACGCCGGTCGCGTGCGCGCGGACGACGGCCCGCGCCTCCAGCCGCAGGGTTCCGACGCGGCCAACGGCGCCGACGGGACCGCGGGCCCCGCGCCCGAGCGGCACCGACCGGCCGGCCCCGAGGCCGCCGACCGCGACGCCGCCGGGCCCTGGCGCATCCCCCACGGGCTCGACGTGGCCGCGGGCCTCGCCTGGCGCGTGCTGCTGATCGCCGCGATGGTCTACGTCGTCATCTACCTCGCCGGGACGTTCTCGGTCGTGCTCGTCCCGGTGGTGCTGGCGCTCATCGTCGCCTCCCTGCTCGCCCCCGAGGCCCACCTGATGAGCACGAAGGTCCGGTGGCTGCCGCACGCGCTGGCGACGGCGATCGTCGTGGTCGGCGGCCTCGCGGTGGTCGGCGGCGTGTTCACCGGCGTGGTCTTCGCGTTCATCTCCGGGCTCCCGGAGCTCACGACCCAGCTCAGCAGCAGCCTCGCCGAGATCCAGAACTGGGTGCGCACCGGTCCGCTCGGGCTGAACAACCAGCAGTTCACCGCGATCGGCGACCAGGTCCTCACGGGCATCCGGTCCAGCCAGTCGAGCATCGCGTCCAGCGCGCTCGGTGCGGTGGGCACCGTCGGCGAGCTGTTCACCGAGGGCCTGCTCGCGCTGTTCACCCTGATCTTCCTGATCCACGACGGCGGCGCGATCTGGCGGTTCCTCCTGCACGGCGTCCCCCGGCGGGTGCGCGGCCGTGCCGACCTCGCCGGGCGCCGAGCGGTCGCCTCGCTCGTCGGCTACACCCGCGCGATCGTCCTCGTGGCCTTCATCGACGCCGTGACGGCGGGGCTCGGCCTCTGGCTGATCGGCGTGCCGCTCGCAGTGCCGCTCGCGGCGCTGATCTTCTTCGGGGCGTTCGTCCCGACGGTGGGCGCGGTCGTCTCCGGGGCGGTCGCGGCCCTCGTCGGACTGGTCACCGGCGGGGTGACCGACATGCTGCTCGTCGTCGTGCTGCTGCTCGCGGTGCAGAACCTCGAGGGCTACATCCTCCAGCCGCTCTTCCTCGGCAAGTCGATCAAGCTGCATCCGCTGGCGGTGGTCCTGCCCATCGCGTGCGGGCTCGTCGTCGCCGGTGTCCCCGGCGCGCTGCTCGCCGTGCCGCTGGTGACGGTCCTCGACGCCGGGGTCCGGTCGCTGACCCGCCCCGACGACGCCGACGTCGACCCCGCCACCGTCAACCCGCTCGACCCGCGCTCGGCGCGGCCGGAGTTCGCCGACCCCGAGATCAACGTGGTGCCGGAGGCCGACGAGTAGCGGCAGGGCCTCGTGTGTGCTCGTCGTGAGGTGCGAGAAGGTGTGCGCCTACGCCCCGCACACCAGGAGTCCCCATGCTCGCCATCGTCGCCGCGGTCCTCTTCGGACTCGCCCTCGTGTTCCAGCTCGCCGGCTTCGCCTTCGGGCCCCTCACCGCCGAGCTGCTCCAGACCGCCGGCCTGCTCTTCGTCGCGCTCTACCTCGCCGGGATCGGCTCGCGCACCTACGTGCGCGGGCACACCCGCCGCCGGTAGGTGCGCTGTGCGCTCGTGAGCACTTTCCCGTGTCATAGGGCGGAAAAGTGCTCACGGGCGCGAAGCGCACCTACGACGCCGAGGTCACCCGGTACACGTCGTAGACGCCCTCGACGTTGCGCACCACGCGCAGCACGTGCCCGAGGTGCTTCGGGTCGCCCATCTCGAAGCTGAACCGACTCACGGCGACGCGGTCGCGGCTCGTCGTCACCGACGCCGAGAGGATGTTGACCTTCTCGTCGGCGAGCGCCTTGGTGATGTCGGAGAGCAGGCGGTGCCGGTCGAGGGCCTCCGCCTGGATCGCCACGAGGAAGACCGCCGTCGACGACGACGCCCAGCTGACGTCGACGAGGCGCTCGGGCTCGGAGCGCAGGTCGTCGGCGTTGGTGCAGTCGGTGCGGTGCACGGACACCCCGCCGCCGCGGGTGACGAAGCCGAGGATCTCGTCGCCCGGGACCGGCGTGCAGCACCGGGCGAGCTTGATCCACAGGTCGCCGGACTCCCCGCCGGACCCGCCGTCGACGCCGTTGACCACGACCCCGACGTCGCCGTTGCCGCGGCGCCGCTGGACCGTCGACGGCGTCGCGCGCTCGGCGAGCTCGTCCTCGTTCTGCTCCACCCCGCCGAGCAGCGCGACCAGGCGCTGCACCACGTGGCGGGCCGAGACGTGGTGCTCCCCCACGGCCGCGTAGAGCGCCGAGACGTCGGAGTAGTGCAGCTCGCGGGCGAGCGCGCCCATCGAGTCGGCGGACACGAGGCGCTGCAGCGGCAGCCCGGTGCGCCGCGCCTCGCGGGTGATGGCCTCCTTGCCGCCCTCGATCGCCTCCTCGCGGCGCTCCTTGGCGAACCACTGCTTGATCTTCTGCTTGGCCCGGGGCGAACCGACGAAGCTCAGCCAGTCCCGCGACGGGCCCGCGCCCTCGGCCTTCGACGTGAAGATCTCGACGACCTCGCCGTTCTCGAGCTGGCGCTCGAGCGCGACGAGGCGGCCGGTGTCGCGGCTGCCGCTGCACTTGTTGCCGACCTCGGTGTGCACCGCGTACGCGAAGTCCACCGGCGTCGAGCCGCTGGGCAGCGTGATGACGTCGCCCTTGGGCGTGAACACGAAGATCTCGCGGGTGGCGAGGTCGTAGCGCAGCGACTCCAGGAACTCCCCCGGGTCGGCCGCCTCCCGCTGCCAGTCGAGGAGCTGGCGCATCCAGGCCATCTCGTCGAGCTCCAGCGCATGGCCGTGCGACGCCGAGCTGTTCCTGGTCTCCTTGTACCGCCAGTGCGCGGCGATGCCGTACTCGGCGGTGCGGTGCATCTCGTGGGTGCGGATCTGCACCTCGAGGGGTTGCCCGTCGGGCCCGATCACCGTGGTGTGCAGCGACTGGTAGACCCCGAAGCGCGGCTGGGCGATGTAGTCCTTGAACCGGCCGGGCATGGGCTGCCACAGCGCGTGGACCATGCCCATCGCGGCGTAGCAGTCGCGGACGTCCTCGACGAGGATGCGCACGCCCACCAGGTCGTGGATGTCGTCGAAGTCCTTACCCTTGACGATCATCTTCTGGTAGATCGAGTAGTAGTGCTTCGGGCGACCGAGCACCTCGGCCTTCACCCGCGCGGCCTCGAGCTGGCCGGACACCTCGTCGATCACGGTGCGCAGGTAGGTGTCGCGACTCGGGGCGCGGTCGGCGACGAGCCGGACGATCTCGTCGTAGCGCTTCGGGTGCAGGATCGCGAACGCGAGGTCCTCGAGCTCCCACTTGACCGTCGACATCCCCAGCCGGTGGGCCAGCGGCGCGAGCACCTCGAGGGTCTCGCGGGCCTTCTTGGCCTGCTTCTCCGGCTTGAGGAAGCGCATCGTGCGCATGTTGTGCAGCCGGTCGGAGAGCTTGATGACGAGCACCCGCGGGTCGCGCGCCATCGCCACGACCATCTTGCGGATC
>NZ_JBVPVA010000476.1:0-5086 GCF_055612215.1 Actinomycetospora sp.
CACGTGCGGCAGTCCGGCGACGCCGAGGCAGGTCGCCAGCAGCAGGGACCAGACCCAGAGCGGGTCGCGCTCCCCGGCGCCGAACGGGTGGTCCCACGCGGCCTGGTCACCCACCGCGCCGGTGACCACCGGGACGGGCGCCCCGGCGGGGAAACCGAGGGTGGTGTCCGCGGGGACGGTGCGTGGTCCGGGGCCCCACGTCACGGTCCGGGTCGGTCCGTCGCCCGAGACCTGCACCGTGACGGGCGCGGTGACCTGCAGCGTGACCGGGGCGTGCACGGTCACGCTCGTCGGACGGTCGAACGTCGCGGGCCCCGGGGTCGTCGACCCCGCGATCCCGGAGCCCAGGAACCACACGACCAGGACGAGGGCCGGGACCGCGAGCGCGACCGCCTTGAACCAGAAGCCGAAGGCCTGCACGAAGGTCATCGAGCGCATCCCGCCGAAGGTCACCGCGGCGGTCACGACGAGGCCGACGACCAGCACCCCGACCCAGGCGGGCGCTCCGGTCAGCACGGTGAGCACGAGCCCGGAGGCCTGCAGCTGGGGGACGAGGTAGAGCCAGCCGATGACGACGACCACGACGGTCGTCAGCGTGCGGAGCAGCGCGGAGTCGAGCCGGGTCTCGGCGAAGTCGGGCACCGTGTACGCGCCCGAGCGCCGCAGCGGGGCGGCGACGAAGAGCAGGAGCACGAGGAAGCCGGCGACGAACCCGACCGGGTACCAGAGTCCGTCGACCCCGTGGCTCAGCACGATCCCCGCGACGCCGAGGAAGGACGCCACCGACAGCGACTGCCCGGCGATGGCGGCGGCGTTCGCACGGCTGCGGACCGTGCGCGAGGCCGCGAGGAAGTCGTCGGTGGACCGGGTGACCCGCACGCCGAGCGACCCGATGACGATCACGGCGACCGCGGCGAGGCCCGCCAGGACGAGCGCGACCACGACGTCGGCGGTGCTCACCGCTCAGTCCTCGACGTCGTCGGCGAAGTCGAGCTCGTTGCGCTCGGCGTGGCGCGTGTAGAGCCACCCGAGCACCAGCAGGAACGGGAACGAGAGGACGCCGAGCAGCCACCAGGGGAGCCCGATCCCGAGGACGGGGGCCGCGTCCGCCACGGCGGGCATGGTGAGGAACACGACGGGCAGCACACCCAGGACGAGCACCACCACCGCGGCGAGCCGCAGCGCGAGGGTCAGCTGCGAGCGCATGAGGTTGGAGAGCAGCAGCTCCCCGGTCGCGGTCTGGGCCTCGATCTCGGCGACGGTGCCGACCGCGCGCGTCGGGGACCGCCGCTCGGCGAGCACGATGCGCACCCGCTCCGGCGTCGGACCGTCGGGGTCGTCGTCCTCGTCGCGCCGCCAGGCGAAGATGGCCCGCTTGTCCTCGGACGGCGCGACGGCCTCGGAGGCGGTGACCCCCGCCGCCGGGAAGGTCGACGCCAGCGGGAGGCCCCGCACCGGGGTCGGGGCGATCGCGCTCGGGTCCGGTGCGGCCGGGGTGTGCGGACCGGCGGGCGCGTCGACGTCCGGCGCGGCGTGGGCCGGGGTGTGTGCCCACCCCGTGGGGACGCCGCGGACGGTGTCGGCATCGGGGTCGCCCACCGCGGCGAAGCGCTCGGTCTCGGCGTCCGGGGCGGCGTGGCGCGGCCGGTAACCGGGGGGCGGGGTGTGCCCGGCGCTGGCCGCGCCGTCGGGCATCGCGTGGCGGCCGGGCGGGCGGGCGGCGTCCCCCGGCACGGCGGCCTCCGGGCCGGTGCGGTCCGGGCCGACGCGGTCGGGCGCGGCGGTGTCCGTCGCCGCGGCCGACGCGCGGCGCGCGCGGGCCCGGGCCACGGCCGGCCCGCCGTCGGGCTCCGGGGCCCGCGCGGCGGGGGTCGCCGGGCCGCCCGGGGGTTCCGCGGGGCGCCCGGCGTCGTCGGGACCCGACGGGTCGGCCGGGCCGGGGTGCTCTCCCCCGGTCCGGGTCCGGCCGTCGGTGGTGGTCACCGTCGTCCCCACGCCTGTTTCGTCGACCGGACCAGGCGGTCCTTCAGCTCACGGGTGTGCCGGCGACTCACCGGGAGCTCGGCGACCTCACCCGTGCCGCCGCCGTTGCCCAGGCGCACCACGTACCCCGAGCCGGCCAGGCGCAGCTCGGTGATGAGCGGCAGCGCGACGAGGTACGAGCGGTGGATGCGCACGAACCCCGCGTCCGACCAGCGCTCCTCGAGCACGGACAGCGGGATGCGGACGAGGTGGCTGCCCTCGGTGGTGTGCAGGCGCGCGTAGTCGCCCTGCGCCTCCACCCAGCGGACCGTGGAGCGCTGCACGAGCTTCGTCGTGCCGGCGAGCTCGACGGGGATCACCTCGTCGTCGCCCTCCTCCTCGACGGCGGGCTCGACCGAGACGGTCGTGCCGCGGGAGGCGAGGATGCGGGTGAGCGAGGCGTAGAGGCGCTCCGGGCGCAGCGGCTTGAGCAGGTAGTCCACCGCGCCGACGTCGAAGGCCTCCACCGCGCGGTCGTCGTGGGCGGTCACGAAGACCACCGACGGCGGGATGACGTAGCGCGAGAGCACCTGCGCGAGCTCCAGCCCGTCGAGCCCCGGCATGCGGATATCCAGGAAGAGGACGTCCACGTCGGACTGCTTGGCGGGCGAGGAGATCCCGGTCGGCGGGGTGCCGAAGCCGCCTATGCTCACCTGGTCACCCCCGGTGAGGATGCGCAGGGCGGAGATGGAGTCGTTGGCCTTCAGCACCGTGGTGACGCGCTGGTCCTGCTCCAGGAGGTAGGCGAGCTCCATGAGCGCAGGTTCCTCGTCGTCGACCGCGAGGACGACCAGGCCGTCGTTGTCGTTGGTAGTCACTGCTTCGCCATCCTGCCCAAGGGTCGGTCCCGCGTCCACGATAGGGACCCGACCGGTCGGGCGATCCCGGGGTGCCGGTCGTGACGCGCCGGGACACCGGACCGGACGTCCATGGTCACCCGTCCACCAGCGGTTCAGGGCCCCGCGGGTCCGGGAGCGTCGGTGCCCGGGCCCAGCGAGTCGGTGATGGAGCGTTCGGACTCCTCCCAGGCCGCCGTCCCCTCGACGACCGCGCGGCGCACCGCGTCGAGCTGGCGTGAGAGGTCGTCGGCGGCCGGGACGGTGTCGGTGACCAGCAGCTCGCGGTACCAGGCGGCCATCTCGGCGTTGTCCTGGCCGGTGCCGGTGGCCAGCGGATCCTCCGCGAGCCGGCGCAGCGCCTCCCGCGCCTCGGCGACGGTGCGCTCCAGGTCGTCCACCCGGCCGGCGAAGCGCCGCGCGTCGGCGGGGTTCAGCGCCGCGGACCCGTCCTCACCGGAGGGCGTACCGGGCCCGGGCCCCAGGGGTCCCGGTCCGCTCATACGGTCCTCCTCCCGGACTCCTCCAGCGCGGCCTCGAGCTCGCGGCGGACCGCGGGCGAGGCCGCGTCCTCCCCGACCAGCCGGGCCCGCCCCGGCCGTCCGCGTCCGGGTACGTCGTGCCTGTGCCCCGGATCGTGCCGCAGCCGGTACCGGCCGCGGGGCCCGTCCAACCATTTGATCGTGACATCACCACGTTCTCCGCCAGAACTTACCTCGTTCGGCGCAGTCGCCACGCCGATCTGTGTCCACGCGTCGGCGGACGCGAGGACGTCCTCGACGGCGCGGCGCTCCCGCTCGGCACGCGCCGTGGCCGGCCCGTCCGGCCCGCCCGCGCCGGCGGTCGCCGGGACCTCCAGGGGCGGGCCGGGCGCGGCCGGACAGGGTGGCACGAGCGCGAGCAGGCCGGGCACGAGGCCCGCGGGGTCGAGCGGGCGGACCGCGACGTCGGCGCCCGCGTGGTCGGCCGACCACAGCAGGGCGCCGCCGGGGGCGCCGCCGACGGCGACCGCGGCGCACGGCGTCGTCGCACTGCGGCGGACCAGGTCGACCTGGCGGGCCCGGTCGCGGACCGCGGTCCCGACCGAGAGCAGCACCGCGGCCGGGCCGGGCTCGAGCAGCCCGCGGGCCCGCAGGCCGTCCTCGACGCGGGCCCGCGCGAGCACCGTCTCGTCGTCGCGGTCCGCGGGCCACGCCGCCGGGGCGAGCGGGTAGGGCCAATCGTCCACGCCGCACTGCTCGAGCACCCACGCGAGCTCGGGGCGCCGCAGGACGAGCACGGGGAAGGGCGCGGTCACGACGGGGTCCCGCGCTCGCCGTCGCGACGGTCGCCGGGGTCCTCCCGGCCGTCCTCGTCGCCGTCCTCGTCGCCGTCCTCGCCGAGGACCGGCGGGGCGACCCGGCGGGTCGCGTCGGCGCCCCAGCCCGCCGGGTCGGCGTCGACGAGGTACTCGACCCGTCGGGGCGGCAGCCGGTGCTCCCCGGCCCCGCCTGTCACCGGCGTGACGCCGAGCGGAGCGGCGTCGAGGGGTCCGGGGGCGGGTGGTCCGGGAGCGACCGGTCCGGGAGCGACCGGTCCGGCGACGGGTCGACCGTGCCCGCCCGCGTCCCCCCTGGGGTGCCCACCGGCGGGCGGCGCGCTCGCCGTCGGGTCCGCGGGCGGGCCGTCGAGGGCCGGGTCGGCGCCGGCGGGCGACACGGCGGTGCCCGGGCCGGTGGCGGACGCGTCGGACCCGGCGGCGCGCGGGTCGTCGCGGCGTCGCGCCTCCCGGCGGCGGCCCCCGGTCCCCGTCGTCGGGACGGGGACCGGACGCATCCCGCCGCCGGCGGCGGGAACCGGTCCGGCGCCACCGGCCCCGGGGGCGACGCGCCCCGGGGCGAGCGGCCCGCCGGACGCCACCGCCGTGCCGGGCGGTGACGACGACGGGGACACCGACGGCGCGGGGCCACGGTCGACGACGGGGCCGGCGCCGGGCGCGGTGGCGGCCACCCCGGAGGCGCCGGGCGTGCCCGGAACGGCGGCGCCGCCGACCGCGCGCGGACCGACCGGCAGGTCACCGGGCGGGGCCGGACCCGGCGTGGCGGCCGCCGCCCGCTGCAGCACCCCGGTCGACGCGCCCCGGGCGCCGGCGACCGGCGTCGCCCCCCGGGCCGCGACGGGGGCGTCGGCCGCGGCGCCCGGCCCGGACGCCGCGGGCGGGGCCGATCCGGTCCCCACCCTGCCCGTCG
>NZ_JBVPVA010000524.1:0-2356 GCF_055612215.1 Actinomycetospora sp.
TCACCCGGGCCACCCAGATCCGCAAGCTCCGGATGCCCGCCCCGCGCGTCGCGGTCGGCGAGGCGGTGGCCTGACCCTGGCCGTCCGCACCCTCGTCCTCGGGGGGACGCGCTCCGGGAAGTCCGCGTGGGCGGAGTCGCAGCTCGACGAGACCTCGCCCGCGGTCTACGTGGCGACCGCCCGTCCGGTCGACCCGGCCGCGGACCCCGAGTGGGCCGACCGCATCGCCGTCCACCGCGCCCGTCGTGCGCCGCGGTGGGAGACCGTCGAGGACCCGGACGGGACCGTGACGGCGTCGGTGGTGCGGGAGCGGACCGAGGTCGCGGTGCTGGTCGACGACCTCGCCACGTGGGTGACCGGGCTGCTCGACGACGCCGGGTGGGCGCGGGACGCCGAGTCGGTGGCAGCGGCGCGGTCCGCGCTGGTGGCCGCGGTGGCCGCCCGGACGGGCGCACCCCTGGTCCTCGTGTCGGCCGAGGTCGGCCTGGGCGTGGTGCCCTCGACGTCGGCGGGGCGCCGGTTCCGTGACGAGCTCGGCCTGTTGAACGCCGAGCTCGCCACGGTGTGCGACGAGGTGCGGCTGCTCGTGGCGGGTCTGCCCCTGGCGCTTAAGGTGGCTGGCGCCTCGTGAGCCCGGTCGGTCTCACGGGCGAGCGAAGGGAGCACCCCGTGCCGTCGGTGGCACCCCCGGACGAGGCCGCGCGGGCCGACGCCCGTGCCCACCTGACGCACCTGCCGCTCGCCTCCCACGCACTGGGCCGCCTCGAGGACGTCGCCGCCTGGCTCGCCGCGTGCCAGGCCCGCTCCCCCGCGCGCCCGCCGGCCTCCCCCCGAGTGGTGCTCTTCGCCGCCGAGCACGGGATCGCCGCGGCCGGGGTCTCGGCGTTCGGGCCGGCGGACACCGCCGCCCGCGTCGAGGCCGTCCGCGAGGGCAGCTCCCCCACGAACGCGCTGGCCACGGTCGCGGGCGCCGACGTCCGGGTCGTCGAGGTCGGCGACGGACCCAGCGGGCGCATCGACCGCGAGGACGCGCTGAGCGAGGACGGCCTGCGTGCGGCCCTCGACGCCGGGCGCCACGCCGCGGACGGGGCCGTCGACGAGGGCGCCGACCTGCTCGTGCCCGGCGAGCTCGCCGTGGGGATCTCCACGCCGACCGCCGTGCTGGCCGCCGCGATGACCGCGCGGGAGCCGGTCGCCGTCGTCGGGCGCGGAAGCGGCATCGACGACACCGCGTGGATGCGCAAGGCGGCGGCCGTGCGCGACGGGCTGCGTCGGGCGCGGTCGGCCGGGCGCGACCCGGAGGCGCTGCTGCGCGTCGCCGGGGGCGCGGACCTCGCCGCCCTCGTCGGCTTCCTCGCCCAGGCCGCCCGGCGTCGGACCCCGGTCCTGCTCGACGGGGCCGCGGTGTGTGTCGCCGCCCTGCTCGCCGACACCTGGGCGCCCGGCTCGCGGGCCTGGTGGCAGGCCGCCACCCGCGACACCGAACCCGCCCAGGCCCTCGCCCTCGAGGTGCTCGGCCTCGACCCGCTGCTGCTGCTCGACCTGCGCGCCGGCGCGGCGACGGGCGCGCTCGCGGCCGTCCCGCTGGTGACGATGGCCGCGCGGGTCGCCGCCGGCTCGTGAGGGGTCCCGGGCGGTGACGGGTCCCGACGGCGAGCCGGGGCCGGTCGGTGACCACCTGCCGGCGCGGGGCGAGCGCCCCTCGTGGCCGGCCGCGGCCGCCCTCGCGCTCTCGCTGTTCAGCGTCGCCCCGGTGCGCGCTCGGGGGGTCGGCGCCTCGAATGCCGCCCGCGCGCTGGTCCTCGCACCGATCGTGGGCCTGGTGATCGGGGGGATCGTCGGGGGGATCGTCCTCGGTCTGCTCGCGCTCGGGGCGCCGCCGCTGCTGGCGGGTGTGGCCGGGGTGACGACGTCGGCGGGTCTCACCCGGGGGCTGCACCTCGACGGGCTCGCCGACCTCGCCGACGGGCTCGGCAGCTACGGCGGCCCCGAGCGGATGCTCGCGGTGATGAAGGACCCCTCGACGGGCGCGTTCGGGGTGATCGCGCTGGTCACGGCGCTGGGGGCCCAGGCAGCAGCACTGCCGGCCGTGATCGGCCGCGGGCCGCTCGGGGTCCTGGCGGTCGCACTCGCGTGGGCCGGGGGGCGGGCGTCGTTCACCTGGTGCGCTCGGCGAGCCGTCCGCGCCGCCGCCCCGACCGGGCTCGGCGCCCTGGTCGCCGGCCGCCAGCACGTCGCCGTGCCCCTCGTCTGGTTCGCCGTGCTCGCGGCCGCCGGGGTCGCGGGCGTGCCGGGGAGGCCGTGGCAGGGACCGGTGGCCCTCGCCGTCGGCGCCCTCGCCGCCGTCGTCCTGGCC
>NZ_JBVPVA010000536.1:0-7513 GCF_055612215.1 Actinomycetospora sp.
CTCGTGGTCGGTATCGCCCTGTTCCTGCTCGACGAGCGCACCATGGTGAAGACCGAGAACCCGAACTTCGTGCCGTCCGCGATCCTGCTCGGCGCCGCCGTCGTGCCCTTCACCTTCGTCACGTTCGTCAAGGGCCGCCGCCTGCCGTACGCGGTGGGCGGTGGGCTGCTCGCGAGCGCGGCGTTCTTCGGGGGAGTGCTCGGGACGATCGTGGCGGGCACCCTCGAGTTCGACGTCCAGCAGCGCCTGGGCGCTCTCCCGATGGTCGGGGTGGCGGTCATCGAGGAGGCCGCCAAGCTCCTCGTGCCGCTCGTGCTGCTCCTGGTGATGCACCGCCGGTTCGGTCCGGCGGACGGACTGCTGCTCGGGGTGGCCTGCGGCGCGGGCTTCGCCGCGCTCGAGACGATGGGGTACGGCTTCGTGACGCTGGTGAGCTCGCGCGGCAGCGTCGTCAGCACCGTCGACGTCCTGATGCTGCGTGGCGTGATGAGCCCCGCCGGGCACATGGCCTGGACCGGGATCACCGCCGCGGCGCTCTACGCCGTCCCGCGGGCGGCCCCTCGCGGCCGGGCCGTCCGCCGGTTCCTGCTCGCCTTCGTCGTCGCGGTCGCGCTGCACGCGGCGTGGGACAGCCTCGGCGGGCTCATCGCCTACGTCGTCCTCGCGATCCTGAGCCTCGGCCTGCTGACCTACATCGCCCACCGGATCGCGCACTCGCCGTCGCCGACGCCGGCCGTCGCTCCCGCCGAGCACGCCACGGCCCACACCCGCTGAGCGCGGCCGCGACCTGCCGTCCGTCGACCCCCGGGTCAGCGGCCTCCGTCGGTCCCCGCGCCGAGCCGCGCCAGCAGGTGGACGGTGACGGTGTCACCGGCCTGCTTGCCGATGGCGTCGCGGACCGGGGCCGCGACGGCGAGCTTGTGGGTGCCGTCGCCGAGGGCCATGAAGGAGCCGCGGAACGGGTGGTCGTCGACGGTCCCGGAGACCTTGACCAGGCCCCGGGTGCCGAAGAACTCCGCCGACCAGTCGGTGCGGACGAAGGTCCAGCCGCCGGGGGACGAGCTGCGCTCGAGGGTGGCGGTGAAGGTGTGGTCGAGCGGGGTGTCGGCGGTCGACATGGCGGGCTCCCCTCGGAGGACGTGGTGCCCGGGTGTCGATGCCGGGCCTCGTGGTTCGACGCCCTCCTCGCCGCCATGGTGTCACGAACGCGCATCGACGGGCCGCGGCCGGCGTGCGCACGCGGGCGGTGCTCGACCCGACGGGTGGGGGTCGTACGCCCCGATCCGACCCACCGAGCCGATGTCACGCCCTCGACGTACCTGCACGGTGACGGACCGACGGTGAGGACGTCGAGGCGAGGGAGGCACCGGGTGAGCGGGACAGGGGAGACGGGGGCGACCGGGGCGACGACCCCCACGACGCGCCGGACCCGGTCCGGTACCCCCTTCCCGTCCCTGGCGAGACTCGCCCCGACCGCGTTCGGGGTGTGCCTCCTGGCCGGCTGCGCGACCGACACCGCCCCGGCCTCGCAGATGAGCCTGACCGTGTCCACCGTGACCGAGGCGCCGGTGACCGTCTGGTTCGACGTCCGGCAGCGCGGCGAGTCCGGCGCGGCCCGGCGCGGCATCTCCCCGACACCGGTGGAACTGTCCCCGGAGCACCCGTCCGTCGTGCTGCCCGTCCCCTACGAACGCGGCTCCTGGCTGCGGGCCCGCGTGGCCGGCCCGCCCGACCGTCCCACGGGCACCATCGTGGGGTGCGAGCTGCGCGCCACGGACGGTCGCGTCCTCGCCGTCGACGCCACCGACCCCTTCGACCCGCCGACCGACGACGCCTACTGCGCCGGCGCCGAGTGAATCGCGCCGGTGTCCCCCGGGGCGCCGGCGCGGTCGATCGCAGCGCCGGCGCGGCGATCAGGGTTCGCCCGGGTCGTCGTCCACCACCTCGAGGCCCTCGTCCTCGGGGTCGGGGACCTCCTCGGACTGTTCCTCCAGGTCCGCCGGATCCGCATCCTGATCGGTGTCGACCTCCGGTGCGCGCCCGGTGTCGATCTCGTCGGGTCGGGTCATGGTCGCTCCTCCAGACCACGGTCTACAGGTTCGCGGACGCGCCTACCCGACCGACGTCGCCGCCACACGCTCGCTCCGGGGTCCATCGGTGGGTCCGGGCTCGCGGCGCACGGTGAGGAGCACGCTGCCCCGGTTGTTGCCGTACATGCCCCAGGCGTCGTTGGCGAAGGCGTAGAGATACCCGGGCGCGTGGACCTGGACGGCATCGGCGGCCCGGCCGACGCGGACGTACTGGTGTCCGTCGGGGCTGTCGAGGGTGGCTTCGACGACGTCGGCCCCGTCGGTGGTGGTCACGACCGGTCGGCGGCCGGCGCCGTTGGCGACGACGCAGATCAGTTCCATCCACCGCGCGTCCTCACAGCGTTTGGTGCCGATGAAGTCGACCCCGGGGCGGTGGCGCCATCGGCGGAACCTCGTCTCGGCCTCGCCCCAGAAGTCGGCGGCGGCGTAGGCCAGGCCGGCGGCCGACCAGGGCCGGTGCTCGACGCCCTCGGGCCCGGCGGGGACGTCGGCGTCGATCCATTCCCCTTCGGCGGCGAAGTGGTAGAGCCCGGACTCGAGGTAGAGGCCGGTCTCGAACCACGGCGAGCGGGCGAGCACCTCGACCTCGCGGCTCTCCTGCACGTCGAGCACGGCGGTCGGGCGGTAGAGGTCCTGCCGGATCGGTGACACCTGGGCGCGTCGCCGCGCCGACCCGTGCACGGCCGGGTCGCGGTCGACCGGCGGGACGGCTCGCGGCGAGGAGGTCAGTCGTTCCCACAGCCCGGTGCCGCTGTCGTGCAGGACGTCGAGCGGGTCCGGGCGCAGCGCGGCGAGCGCAGGACGGAACCGGAGCCCCACCGTCGTTCTGGCCTCGTCGATCATCCAGCTCAGCGCACCGTCCGAGAGGCCGGTCTCGCGGTAGCCGCCTCCGACGTCACTGTGGACGCCGGGGAACCACATCTGGCGAACCCGGTCGCAGTTGGGCAGGGTCTGCTGCGCCTTGTCGGTCCAGAGCGTGGGGACGAAGGGGCCGCGGCGCTCGTCCAGCGCCATGGCGTGACGGGCCACCCCCACCTCGTCGCCCAGCTCGGTCTGGTGGAACTCGTGGCGGTCGCTGCCGTCGAAGACCTCGAGTATGCCCGCGGCGTCGGGGATGCCCAGCGCGCCGACGGTGTCCCAGACACCGACGAACTCGATGCGTTCCCCCTGCTCGGTGCTCGCCCCCCAGCCTGGTCCGAACCCGGGCTGGAACCGCTCGTCGCGGACGCGATCGGGGTCGGCGGGCACGTACCCGCGGGTGAAGACCCGTCGGACCGCGTCCCACCGCTGCCCGGGCTCCTCGTCACCGCGGAAGGCGAGCAGCCCGCAGCAGCAGAGCATGCCGACCAGGCTGCGCGCGGTGTACGCGCCGCGACTGAACCCGATCACGGCGATGCGGTCGCCGGGCCGGAACGTCGCGGCCAACCAGAGGTAGGCGTTCATGATGTTGTGCGAGAGACCGCGGCCGGTGCCGCCGTCGATCGCCCGGGTGGCCAGCGACCCGTCGGCGCCGACACCGGAGAAGTACCGCGAGACCTGTGGGTGGCCGTGACGGTCGGTCGCGGCCAACGCGTTGTGGAAGATCCGCACGTTGGTCGGGGTGGGCACCCCGCCGTCACTCTGCTCCGCGGAGTTCCAGGTGCCGTCACAACACACGACCAGATGTCTCACGGGGCCCCCTCGACCTCGAGAAGCGCGGCTGGCCGCGCCACCGTTGTCGCCGAGTGTGACCGTTCCGGTGATCGACTGGCAGTGGTGTCACCTGTCCAGCCCCATGGACGTCATGCACAGTGACCGGATCACGGGATCGGACCCTCAGAGGGGGGAGAGCCGGACGAGGCGGTGGTCCGGGGTGAAGAGTCGGCGGGAGAGCCCGAGGGACATCACGGTGGGAGCGGCGCGCCGGACCGTGACGCCCTCGAGCGTGAAGACCGAGGCGTGGCGACCCCACCCGCTCATCCCGCGCCGGCACCTCGCCGGTCCGGCGGGGCGATGAGGTAGTTGTGCACCTCGGCCACCGTCACCTCGGGTGGTGCGATCCCCAGGTTCTCCAGGACCGGCCCGAGTCGCTCGCGGACGAAGTGCTCGAACGCCTCGGGGGACTCCCACACGTCGAGGCCGCGAAAGCCGTCCCCGGTGGGCGTCACGCAGTGGAACAGGCAGCCGGGCTCGGACGCGCCACCGGGGCGGAACTCGAGCCGCTCGAGCAGTGCGTCGTAGGTCCTCATCGTGACGCCATGGAACGTCGTCTCGACCGCGGTCGTCATCTCCGTACCTCCGTCCACCTGTCGGCAACGCAGTCCATCGTCGCGGCGTCGGCGGTCCGGCGGTAGACGCACCCGGCGGCGGAGGTCTACTGGTAGTACAGGACGCACCAGCACAGGGTGTCGCCCGTGGTGCAGGCCGGTTCCGTCAGGGCACTCATGGTCGCGGACGTGGTGAACGGCACCCCGCCCCATTTCGACATGAGGTCGGTGGCCATGCCGACGACGTACTGGTTCGGCGCAGTGGGCTGGTCGGTGCCGACGTACGAATGCACCCCGGCGTCGAAATCCTTCCACCCGTTGAAGTACCAGGCGCTGTCGAACCAGTCCTCGGTGCCGGTCGACACGATCGACGGCGTGGCCTCACCGTCGACGGCGATCGCGATGTTGCGCTCCATCCAGGACAGGTTCGACGCACCCACTCCGCACACCTGGGAGTGGTACACGATCCATCCCGGGCCACCCGTGACCGACGCGAGCGTGGTCGTCTGGGACGCCGTCCGTGCGACCCGCTGATCGAGCCAGCGAGCCCCCTGCTGTCGGAGCCGGACACCGTTGACCCGGTCGGTGGCGGTGAGGGCGTACGCGACCATCGAGTAGATGGTGGCCGTCTGGGTGGTGCTGGGGTTGTAGTAGGCGAGTCTGATCCGCGTTCCGAAGGGCATCGGGAACGTCACCAGGAAGCCCGTGTTGAAATTCGTGCTGTTGATCTCGGCATGGACGTGGGCGAGTGTGTGGGAGCCGGCCACCGAGCCCGCGCCGAAGTGCGTCGCCAGCAGAGTGCCCATGTCGATGTCGATCGCGGCGGACGCGGCGCCGTCGTAGTAGACGCGCAGACGGGCGTCGAGGGCGGGACCGTTTCCTCCGCCGAGGGCCATCCACAGGGACTTCACGGCGCCGGGGCCCGTCAGATCGGCCACCGTCCGCTCGGTACGGGTGGGGACGGCCACGTTCTCGAGTCTGGCCATCCGCAGCTTGTCGCCGCTCAACGAGGCGAGGGGGGAGGACACGAGCCCGTCTCCTCTCGCTGCCGGGATCCGCCGAGGGATCGCCTCGACGCGACTGAGGTGCCCCATCGAAGGCCAGCCGTGCGGTCGGGGCGTCCCCACCCGGCGGGCGCCACCTGTCCGCGCGCACGAAAGCACCCGGACAGCCCACCGGTACGGCCCGGGGTTCAGGTCGAGGGTGCCTGCACCGGGGCGGTGGTCCCGTCGGCCCACACCACGAGGCCGCTGCGTCCGACCCGGCGGCCCAGCCAGTCGGCGGCCCCGGGCCCGAGGGCGTAGGCGGCGGTGGCGTCGACGTCGGCCGCGGTGAGGGAGCGGGCGACGACGGTGACCTGGGCGACGACGCACGGCGCGGACCCGGTCCGCGCGTCGACGAGGTGCGCGCCGCGGTGGGCGGTGCCCGAGGTGGCGACGGCGCCGTCGCGGACCGGGACGACGGCGAGGACGCGGGCCGGATCGTGCGGGTCCTCGATGCCGATGCGCCAGGGCTCGCCCCCGAGGGCGCGGCCGACCAGGTCGCCGCCGGCGGACAGGCAGAAGTCGGTGTCGGCCAGGGCGCGCAGGAACACCGACGCGCGTTCCACGGCCCAGCCCTTCACGACGCCGCTCGGGTCCAGCACGCCGTCGCGCCACACCGAGAACGCGCCCTCGGTGGCGCGCTCGGCGCGGGCGCCGATCGCGAGCACCTCGTGCACCTCGTCGGGCGCGTCGGCGAGCGCGAGCTCACCGCGGTTGAGGCCGCTGACGACGGAGTCCGCGCGGTAGGTGCTGAACACCCGGTCGGCCTCGCGCAACGAGGCGAGCACCGCGGCCCACGCGGCGTCGGCCGCCTCGTCGTCGGCGTGGCGGCCGCGCAGCGCGAGGCTGACCGGCATGCCCATCACGTGCTCCACGCGCCGGGCCACCGGCGACGGGGCGGCGATCGCGGCCGTCACGCCACGCCGGCCTGGTCGAGTGCGCTCTGCAGCGAGGTCACGTAGCCGTCGGAGGTGTAGGTGGCCCCGCTGACCATGTCGATCTGCGCGCTCTGCGCCTGCAGCGTCTCCTGCACGAGCTGCGGCACGGCGTCGGCGTTGATCTCCTGGTCGCGGCCGTTGGAGTCGGGTACCTCGACGACGTCGACGGCCGTGATCTTCCCGCTCGCGAGGGTGACCTTCACCTGCACCGGGCCCCAGCGGGTGTCGGCGGCGGTACCGGTGACGGTGCCCGTGTAGGTGCTGGTGGTCTTCGCGGCGCTCGTCGCGGGTGTGGCGCCCGCTGTCGTCGTGGGTGTCGTCCCCGGGGTGCCGGTCGCGGTGGGCATCTGGGACGAGGTGGAGGTGCGGTAGGAGAACAGCAGCACCACGGTGCTGACCGTCGTCAGACCCCACAGCGCGAGGCGGCGGGCGCCGCGGTCGAAGCGGGCGGGTGGCATCTCAGGTCACCATCCGAAGTTCTCGGTGTGGACGCGGTCGGCGGGGGTGCCGGCGGCGCGCAGCGTGCGGTGGACGAGGTCGGTCCAGGGGGCCGGGCCGCAGAGGTAGACGTCGCGCTCGGCGATGTCGGGGACCCGCGCGAGCAGCGCGGTGAGGTCGTCGGTCGGCCCGACCCCCGACCCGAGCCAGGAGTCCGGCCCGCGCCGCGGTCCGGGCAGCGGGACCAGGCCGAGCCGGCGTTCGCGGGCCAGGACGGCGAACTCGTGGGCGAAGAGCGGCTCGGCGCGGAAGCGGTGCAGGACCACCACGTCCCCGGAGAGGTCCTCGGCGAGCGCGCGCAGCGGGGTGATCCCGACTCCGGCGCCGATCAGCGCGACCCGCTCCCCGGTCCGGGCACGTGCGGTGAGCCGGCCGTACGGCCCCTCGATCAGGACGCGGGTCCCGGGGCGCAGGCCCGGGATCTCCGCGGTGCCGTCGCCCAGGTCCTTGACGGTGATCCGCAGGCTGCGCCCGTCCGGGGCCGCCGAGAGCGAGTACGGGTGCGCGCGGGTCCAGCCGCGGCGGCTCAGGAAGCGCCACTGGAGGAACTGCCCGGCCCGTGCCCCGAGGTCGTCGAGGTGGCGTCCGGTGAGGTAGACCGAGACGCAGCCGTCGCCCTCGGGCACGACCGAGGTGACGACGAGGCGGTGGTGCAGCGTGCGGTGGAGCGGCAGCCCGACCCGCCACACCAGCACCGC
>NZ_JBVPVA010000551.1:0-4484 GCF_055612215.1 Actinomycetospora sp.
GCTCCAGGGCGGCCTCACGCTCGCCGACGAGGCGTTCGGCGGAGTGAACGAGCAGACCTACCCCGGGTTCGACCAGCCCGCGGTCCCCACCCGCTCCGGGTCGCCGACCTCGTTGGTCCCGTGGGCGACGCTCGGCAAGGAGGGGCGGCGCTTCGTCGCCGCCGGCCGCGCCGCCGCGACCCTCACCGCCGCCTCCGGGCGGCCCGTGAGCGGGCCGGTGCGGGCCTACGTCGGGCTCGAGTCGGCTCCCGACCCGCAGGCGCGGGCGGACCTCGCCGTCGCCGAGCTCGACCGCGAGGGCGCGTTCTCCCGCGGGGTGGTCGCGGTGGTGACCACGACCGGGACGGGTTGGGTGGACGACCCGGTCGCGGACTCCCTCGAGGCGATCTGGGGCGGGAACTCGGCGATCGTCGCCACCCAGTACTCGTACCTGCCCAGCTGGTTGTCGTTCCTGTTCGACGGACCCCGGGCGGAGGAGGCGGGGCGCTCGCTCATCGACGCCGTGCACGCCCGGATCCAGGCGATCCCTCCCGGGCAGCCCCGGCCGAAGATGATCGCGTTCGGCGAGAGCCTCGGGTCGCAGGGCTCGGAGGCCGCGTTCAGCTCGCTCGCCGACGTGCGGGCGAGCACCGACGGGGTGCTGTGGGTCGGCCCGCCGAACTCCAACCGCCTGTGGTCCCAGATCGTGGAGCGCCGCGACCCCGGCTCGCCCGAGATCCGCCCCACCTACTCCGACGGGCTCGTCGTGCGCTTCGCCGGAGGACCGGACGTGCGCACCGTGACGCAGGTCCCGGCCACGCCCTGGATCGCCCCGCACGTGCTGTACCTGCAGCACCCGTCGGACCCGGTGGTGTGGTGGTCCCCCGAGCTGCTCTGGCACCGCCCCGACTGGCTGGTCGAACCCCGGGGCGAGGACGTCCTCGGCGCGATGAGCTGGTACCCCGTCGTGACGTTCTGGCAGGTCACGATCGACCTGACGAACTCGGTGGGTGTGCCGCCCGGCCACGGTCACGTGTACCAGGGCGAGCTCCTCGACGGGTGGGCCGCGGTCGCCGCGCCGACCGGGTGGACCCCCGCCGACACCGAGCGCGCCCGGCAGGTCCTCGCCCGGCCCGGGTGAGCCGCGTCACGAGCGGGTACGCCCCGGGACCACCCCTCACAGGCCGCCCACGGGTCGTCCTGGCACGGTGGAGGTCCCAGGCGTCGACCCCGAGGTGACATGACCGCCCCCACCGTCTCCGACGCGTCCGGCCGCGCCCCCGGGACCGGGGACCGCCGGGTGCCCGCCGCGGTCGTGCTGTCGGCGGTCGTCGTCGTGGTCGCCGCGGGCCTCGTGGCCTGGAACAACCTCCTCGTGCCGGTCCTGCCGGCCGACCCGGTCGTGCGGATGATCGCCAACGTCGTCGGCGTGCTGGTGCTCGTCCTCGCCGCCCGGGCCGGGGGCCTGTCCTGGCGCGACCTCGGGCTGTGCCCGACGACGTGGGCCGCGGGGCTGCGGTGGGGCGGTGCGGCCGTCGGGATCGTCGCGCTCGGCTACGCGGTCGCCTTCCTGCTGCCCGCGACCCGCCCGCTGCTGGAGAACCCGGGGGTCGCCGGGAGCCCGACCTCGGCCGTGGTGCTGCGGGCCCTGCTGCTGATCCCGGTCGGCACGGTGCTCTGCGAGGAGCTCGCGTTCCGCGGCGTCCTGCACGGGCTGACCGAGCGGGCCTGGGCCGGCCGCTGGTGGGCCGGGCGCGGTGCCGTCGTCGCGGTGGCGTCGGCCTTCGCCGTGTGGCACCTCGCGGGTGCGGTGGCCGCGCCCGCGGGCGGCATCCCGGTCCTCGGGGTCGTGGCGGTCCTGCTCGTGACCGCCGTCGGCGGGGTGGTCATGTCGGTGGTGCGCCGCCACACGGGCAGCGTCTTCGCCTCGATCGGCATCCACCTGGGCACGAACGTCGTCGGCCTCGTCGCCGTCGTCCTCGCCACCCGCTGAGCGCACCGCGCGCCCGGACGTGCGGCACGGCGGAAGGATTGTGAGGAGCCGGACGTTCCCCTCCGCGTGGGGGACGTGCGCCCTACGGTGACGTCTCGTTGTTGAGCACACGAAACGGACACGACGGAGGCCCGGTGACACGAGCGGTCGTGCGCGAGAGGTCGGCCGACCCCCGCGGCCCGGGGCCGGTGGGCGCGAGCCCCGCCCTCGTCGTCGCGGTCCTGTCCTCGGTCGGTCTCATCGCCTCGCTGTGCATGACCCTGGTCGTGCCGGTGGTCCCCCAGCTCCCCGCGCTGCTGCACACGACGACCGCCGACGCCTCGTGGGTCATCACGGCGACCCTGCTCGGCGGCGCCGTCGCCACGCCCATCGCCGGACGGCTGGGCGACATGGTCGGGAAGCGGCGGGTGCTGATCGCGACCCTCGTGCTGCTCGTCCTGGGCGCGCTGATCTGCGCGCTGACGTCCTCGCTGGTCCCGGTGATCGTCGGGCGCTCGCTGCAGGGCGTGGCGGTCAGCGCCGTGCCCCTGGGGATCAGCCTCATGCGCGACGCGCTGCCCCCCGAGCGCCTCGGCTCCGGGATCGCGCTGATGAGCGCGACGCTGGGCATCGGCGGCGGGCTGGGCCTGCCGCTGTCCGCGCTGATCGTGCAGGTGGCCGACTGGCACGCGCTGTTCTGGGTCGCCGGCGCGCTCGGGGTCGCGGGCGTCGTCCTCATCCTCGCCGTGATCCCGGAGTCCGCGCAGCGCTCGGGCGGGCGGTTCGACGCGGTGGGCGCGGTCGTGCTCACCGTCGGCCTGGTGCTGGGCCTGCTCGCGATCTCCAAGGGCAGCCAGTGGGGCTGGGCCGGCACGACGACGATCGGGGCGGCCGTCGGCGCCGTCCTCGTCCTGCTGGCCTTCGGGGCGTGGGAGCTGCGCACCCGCGACCCGATCGTCGACCTCCGGGTCTCCGCGCGGCGCGCGGTGCTGGTGCCGAACCTCGTCTCGGTCCCGGTCGGGGTCGCGATGTTCACCGGCATGGTGACGTTCCCGCAGCTGCTGCAGGCCCCGACGTCCTCCGGCTACGGCCTGGGGTTGTCGCTGATCGTGGCCGGGCTCGTGCTCGCGCCGATGGGCATCGTCATGATGCTGCTCTCCCCGGTGACGGCCCGGGTCTCGGCCCGGTTCGGTCCGCGGACGTCGTTGCAGGTCGGCCTGGTGATCATCGTCGTGGCCTACGTGCTCGGGACGGTGCTGCTCGCGCAGGCCTGGCAGGTCGCCCTGGTGATCTCGCTCGTGGGCGCCGGGGTCGCGCTCGCGTACGGCTCGCTGCCCGACCTGATCATGCGGGCCGTCCCGACGGACCGGACCGCGGCCGCCAACGGGCTCAACACGCTGGCGCGCTCGGTGGGCACCTCCACGGCGTCCGCGGTGGCCGCCGTCGTGCTCTCGGCGATGACGATCCAGGTCGGGGACGCCGTGCTGCCCTCGCTCGCCGGGCTGCGCACGACGCTGCTCATCGCGGCCGGGGCCGGCCTGGTCGCCCTGGTGGCCACCGGTGCGATCCCGGTGCTCCCCCGCTCGCGCTCGGTCGACGAGACGGTGGTGGACACCGGGACGGCCGACCCGGAGCCGGCCGACGAGGCGCGCCCGGCGGTCCACGGCCGGGTCCGGCTCGCCCACGGCGCGCCCGCGCCCGAGGCCCGCGTCACGCTCGTCGACCTGTCCGGGCGGCAGCTCGCCGTGGTGCCGGTCGACCCCGACGGCACGTTCCGCGCTCCCGTCGACGACCCCGGGACGGTCCTGGTCATCGCCAGCGGCCCGGGCGGTGGGCCGACCGCGGAGCACGTCTCGCTCGCCCAGCGTGCCGCGCCCCGGGACCTCGTCCTGGCCCGCTGAGCCGCGGCGCGCCCGGGCGGGCATCATCGAGAGGTGCCCGAGGGTGACACCGTGTTCCTCGCCGGCCGGCGCCTCGACGACGCGCTGGCCGGGAAGGCGCTGACCCGCGGCGAGCTGCGCCACCCGCGGCTGATCGACCACGACCTGGCCGGGCGGACGGTGCTCGGGGTGGCCTCCGTCGGGAAGCACCTGTTCACCCGCTTCGACGACGCGACCAGCCTCCACAGCCACTTCCGGATGGACGGCTCGTGGCACCTCTACAGGCCGGGGCGGCCGTGGCGCGGGCGGGAGCACGACATCCGCGCGGTCCTCGAGGTGGCCGACCGGGTCGCCGTCGGGTTCCGCCTGCACGACCTGGACCTGCTGCCGACCGCGGAGGAGTCGCGGTGGGTGGGCCACCTCGGGCCCGACCTGCTCGGCGACGGGTGGGACGACGCGGCCGCCGCCGAGGTCGAGCGACGGCTCCGCGCCGAACCGGACCGCGAGCTCGGGGCGGCGCTGCTCGACCAGCGGGTGGCGGCCGGCGTCGGGAACCTCTACAAGGCCGAGATCTGCTTCCTCATGCGGGTCTCGCCGTGGACGCGGGTGGGCGACCTCTCCGACGCGCAGGTCCACGACGCCGTCGCCTGGTC
>NZ_JBVPVA010000553.1:0-1888 GCF_055612215.1 Actinomycetospora sp.
CCGGGGTGAGCTGACGCAGGAGTTCTCAGTCGTGGCCAAGGGCAAGCGCACGTTCCAGCCGAACAACCGTCGTCGGTCGAAGACCCACGGCTTCCGGCTGCGGATGAGCACGCGCGCCGGTCGCGCGGTGCTGGGCAACCGCCGCCGCAAGGGCCGCGCCTCCCTCAGCGCCTGACGGGCCGCGCCCGTCACGCCGGCGTCGCCGTGCTGCCGCGTCCGTCCCGGGTCCGCCGCCCCGACGACTTCCGACGCATCATGCGTCGTGGTCGGAAGGCCGGCCGCCGGTTGCTGTCCGTCCACGCCCTCGTGCCCGACGGGACCTCGCGGGCCGGCTTCGTGGTCGGGCGATCCGTGGGCGGGTCGGTCGAACGCCACCGCGTGACCCGGCGGCTCCGCCACCTCGTCGCCGATCGCCTGGACTACCTGCCCGAGGGCACAGCCCTGGTGGTGCGGGCGCATCCCGCGGCCGCGGGGGCCGGCTCCGCCGAGCTCGGCGCGGACCTCGACGCCGCGCTGCGCCGCCTCGGGGTCGCTCCCGGCCCGCGGCCGGTGGCCGCGCCCTCGGACCCGTCACCCCCCACCGCCGCGCGGCTCGGATAGACGCGGTGCACGCGACGGGTGGCCGAGGCCGGGTCGACGACGTTCGCCCTCCCGGCCCGTCGCGGGCACCATGGACGGGAGGACCGGTCGCGACGCCCGGCACCGGACACCATCCGGGCGCCACGACGTGGTTCCACGGGAAACCGACGGGAGTGGACGACGTGGAGATGGGAACACCGCCCGACGGCGCGCGGCCCGGCCCCGCCACGCGGCTGGTGATCGCGCTCCTCGGGGTCTACCGACGCTGGATCTCCCCGCTGTTCCTCCCCCACTGCCGGTTCCACCCGAGCTGCAGCGCCTACGCCGTCGAGGCCCTGCGCGTGCACGGCCTCCTGAGGGGCAGCACCCTGGCCGGCGTGCGCCTGCTCAAGTGCGCGCCGTGGCACCCTGGCGGCCTCGACCCCGTGCCCCCGCGCAGGGGCCGCGACCCGGACCGCGACCTCGCTCCGGACCCTGATCGTGATCCACCCGTGGCGGGCGGCCCGCCCACCGACCCGACGGACCGCACTGCCCCCCGGGGAGCCGCAGCCCCCACCAGCGAGGAGCGAGCGTCGTGCTGAACTTCATCTACTACCCGGTGTCGGCCATCCTGTGGTTCTGGCACAAGGTGTTCGGCTTCGCCCTGGGTGCCGACAACGGGTTCGCCTGGGCGCTCTCGGTGATCTTCCTCGTCTTCACGCTGCGCGCGCTGCTGTTCAAGCCGTTCGTGAGCCAGGTCCGCTCCATGCGGAAGATGCAGGAGTTCCAGCCGCAGATCAAGAAGCTGCAGGAGAAGTACAAGAACGACAAGCAGAAGCTCGCCACGGAGATGCAGAAGCTCCAGAAGGAGCACGGCGTCAACCCGCTGGGCGGCTGCCTGCCGGTCCTGGTGCAGCTGCCGGTCTTCATCGGGCTGTTCCACGTGCTGCGGGGCTTCCAGCCGAACTACCCGTACAACTACGTCTTCGACCGCGCCGACGTCATCTCCTTCAACAACGCGAGCCTGTTCGGCGTCAAGCTGTCCCAGGCGATCTTCGGCGGCGCCCAGGAGCTCGGGCACTTCTCGCTGAACTTCTCGAGCTTCACCGCCTCGGTGGTCCCCGTGGCGCTGCCGCTGATGATCATCGCCAGCGTCGCCACCCACTTCACGGCGCGCATCTCGGCCCAGCACCAGACGACCGCGTCGGCGGCCAACCCACAGGCCGCGGTCATGCAGAAGCTGACCATGTGGCTGTTCCCGATCGGCGTGCTCGTCTTCGGTGCCTTCTTCCCGATCGCGATCCTGCTGTACTGGCTGGCCAACAACTCC
>NZ_JBVPVA010000579.1:0-2311 GCF_055612215.1 Actinomycetospora sp.
GCGCCCTCGGTCCAGCCCAGCGCCGCGAGCCCCAGCCCGAGGCCGCTGCGGTGGTAGACGAACTCCTCGACGTGCTGCATCTCCGCCCGGCTGAAGCCGCCGCCGCCGGACGCCTCGCCCACGTGCGGCGAGTAGAGCCCCGCCTTGGCCGAGCGGCGCTGGACCTCGCGACGCGCCTCCCACACCAGCGGGTGCATGCGCCCGGCGTCGTCGAGGCGCGGGTTGTACGGGGTGCCGACGTCGCGGCCGGCCAGCTCCTCCTCGGCCGGCCCGACCTCCACGGTGAGGAAGGTGGCGAACCGTTCCCGGTAGTGCTCGACGCGTGCGGTGAGCCCCGCTTCGCTGGTCATGGTCAGGTGGCCTCCGGCCTCGTGAGCCCTATCGGCGTGCTCCCCTCACTCCGTGTCATAGCACGGATTACTGCTCACGAGCGCGGAGCGCCCCTAGGCTCGGCGAGGTGCCACTCCTCACCGCCGGGTCCTCGGTCCTGCTGGTCGTCGACCTGCAGGAGCGGCTGATGCCCGCGATCTCCGGGGCGCCGCGCGTGCTCGAGAACGCGGCCCGGCTGGTGCAGGCGGCCACCCGCCTCGACGTCGCCGTGACCACCACCGAGCAGGACCCGGACAAGCTCGGGCCCACCGTCGAGCCGGTCGCGGCGCTGCTGCCCTCCCCCGCCGTCACGAAGTCGACCTTCGCCGCGGACCTCTCCTTCCCCGGCAGGACGGTCGTGGTGTGCGGCTGCGAGGCGCACGTCTGCGTGCTGTCGACCGTGCTCGCGCTCCGCGCCTCGGGTCACGACGTGGCGGTGGTCGCCGACGCGGTCGGGAGCCGGTCGCCCGAGAACCGCGACGCGGCCCTGGCCCGGATGCGGGCGCACGGGGTCGACGTGGTGACGACCGAGATGGTCGTGTTCGAGTGGCTCGGGTCCAGTCAGGACCCGGCGTTCCGCGAGGTGCAGAAGCTCATCAAGTGAACTCGTCGGGGAGGGGCGCAGGCCCCGACGACCGCCGAGTGGGCCTCGAGGGCTGCCGCAGCAACCGCGGGAGTCCACTCGACCGTCCGGGCCGCACGCCGCTCCCGGAGAACCCGCGAAAACCGGGTCCCCGGGACCCGGCTCTTGCGGATGTCGCGGAGTGCACGTCACGACGCGACATCGTGAGCGGTGGGACGACCTCCTAGGGCGCCCAGGTCCGCAACCACACCGTCTGCGGGGAGCGCCGCAGGTCGGACAGCGCCTCCTCCGGGATCGGCGCGTCGGTGTCGACGACGACGTAGCCGCGCTCGCCGCGGGTCGACAGCGCCTGGCCGATGACGTTGACCCCGATGTCGTGCAGCAGCTGGTTGATGCGGGCCAGCACGCCGGGGGTGTTGGTGTGCAGATAGGCCAGCCGGTACGAGGTCGGCGCCAGCGGGGTCGCGACCTCGGGCAGGTTCACCGAGAGCGCGGTGCCGCCGGTCGCGACGAACGAGAGCAGCTTCGTGGAGACGAACCCGCCGATCTCCTCCTGCGCCTCCTGGGTGGAGCCGCCGACGTGCGGGGTGAGGATGACGTTGTCGAGGCCGCGCAGCGGGGACTCGAAGGTGTCGCCCTGGGCCTTCGGCTCGATCGGGAAGACGTCGATCGCGGCGCCGGCGACGTGCCCGGAGAGGATGTTCTCCCGCAGCGCCGCGTCATCGATGACCATCCCGCGCGAGGCGTTGATGAAGATCGACCGGGGCTTCATCTTCGCGAACTGTTCGGCGCCGAACAGTCCGGCGTTCCCAGGCCGCCCGTCCACGTGGAGGGTCACGACGTCGGCCTCGGCCAGCAGCTCGTCGAGCGTCTCGACCTTGCGGGCGTTGCCGTGGGCCAGGCGGTCCGCGGTGTCGTAGAAGATCACCCGCAGCCCGACCGCCTCGGCCATGTTCGAGAGCTGGGTGCCGATGTTCCCGTAGCCGACGATGCCCAGCGTCCGACCGCGGAACTCGTGGCTGCCCCGCGCCGACTTGTCCCAGATGCCCTCGTGCATCCGCTGGGTCTTCTCGACCAGGCGGCGGGTCAGCGCGATGATCTCCCCGAGCACCAGCTCGACCACGCTGCGGGTGTTGGAGAACGGTGCGTTGAAGACCGCGATGCCGCGCTCGGCCGCCTCGGTGAGGTCCACCTGGTTGGTGCCGATGCAGAAGCAGCCGATGGCCAGGAGGTCCTTCCCGGCGTCGAGCACCTCGGCGGTGATCTTGGTGTTGGAGCGGATCCCGAGCAGGGACACCCCCGACAGGGCGTCGGCCAGCTCGTCGCCGGAGAGCGACCCGGGCCGCTCCTCGACCTCGA
>NZ_JBVPVA010000645.1:0-8703 GCF_055612215.1 Actinomycetospora sp.
GGGGGCGAGGGACGCACCGGAGGAGACGGGGACGGCGGTGCCGGCCGGCCCGGTGGGGCCGGCGAGCGCGCCGGTCACGACGATGCCGACGTAGCCCGCGGCGAGCGTCGCGGCCGTCGCGGCGACCCCCTTGAACCAGCGTGCGCGGCGGCCACTGCCGTCGACGAACACCGGGCCGGAGCGCGACCGGCGGGCGCCGGGGGAGCTGGGGATGAGCGTGGTCGTCGCGCGCGAGGCGATGTCCTCCGCGTCGCTGCGTCGGGCGGCCGCGAGGTCGGGCGCACTCGTGACCGTGGTGGTGACGGCCGGGGCGGGCCACGCGTGCGCAGGTGACAGGGGCGGCGGGCCGGCCTGAAGCGGCACGGCCGGGGCGGGCCGCGCCGGCGCGGTGACGTCGGAGGGGAGGTCGGCGATGCGCGGGGCCGGAGCCGGCCCGTAGGTCCACACCGACGTCGAGCGCGGTGCCGGGATGTTCGTCGTCCGAACGGCGGAGTCGAGCACGCCGTGGGGGAGTGCGGCTCCGTCCGGTGTCCGGTGATTCGCCATCTCGTCCTCGTCGTCCCGTTCGACACGGCGGCACCCGGAGCGGGTGTCACTCGTACGAACCATCGCGCGCGAGGTCGTGGCCGTTACCAATCGGTGACCCGGGCCTCATCGCAGCCGTGGACGGCAGGTCCCGGGGACGACGAAGGCCCCGGTCCGATCGGACCGGGGCCTCGTGGTCGGGGTGGCGGGATTCGAACCCACGGCCTCCTCGTCCCGAACGAGGCGCGCTACCAAGCTGCGCCACACCCCGAGCAGTCGAGCACTCCGCCTGCTCCGTCGACGAGCCTACCTGGTGGTGCCGACCGGACCGGACGGGGGCCGGGGGACCGCGGAGGCGCCCGCGACGGCACGTCCGCCCGGGTCCGCGACCTCGCGGGGGACGAGCTCGAGCAGGCTGGCCTCGGGCCGGCAGCCGAAGCGCACGGGGGCGTACGGGGAGGTCCCGAGGCCCGCCGAGACGTGCAGCCGCATGTGGGCGCCCCACCGGGAGGCGCCGCGGGCGCGCGACCGGTCCACCCCGCAGTTGGTGACGACCGCGCCGTACCCCGGGATGCGCAGCTGGCCGCCGTGGGTGTGACCGGCCAGCACGAGGTCGTAGCCGTCGGCCGCGAACCCGTCGAGCACCCGCGGCTCGGGGGAGTGGGTGAGCCCGAGCCGCAGCGCGGGGCCCGCGTCGTCGCCCGCGACCTCGGGGTCGGCCGGACCGGCGATCCGGTCGTAGTCGTCGTGGCCGATGTGCGGGTCGTCGACGCCGGCCACCGCGACGCGCTGGCCCGCGACCGTCAGCTCGAAGCGGGTGTGCGTCGCGTCGCGCCACCCGCGCTCGACGAACGCGGCCCGCAGGTCCCGCCACGGCAGCTCCGGGCCGAGGATGCGGTGCTGCGGGCGGAAGAGGTAGTTCGCCGGGTTCTTCGGCTTGGGGCCGTGGTAGTCGTTGCTGCCGAACACGAAGACGCCGGGGCGGTCGAGCAGGCTCCCCAGCGCCTGCAGCACGACGGGGACGGCCCGCGGGTGGGACAGGTTGTCCCCGGTGTCGACGACGAGGTCGGGCTCCAGCTCGGCCAGGCCGGCGACGAAGCCCTCCTCGGTGCGCTGGCCCGGGCGCAGGTGCAGGTCGGAGACGTGCAGGACCCGCAGCGGGCGGGAGCCGGGCGCGAGGACCGGGAGCGTGACGTGGCGCAGCGTGAACCAGTGGCGCTCGACGACCGAGGCGTAGCCCAGGCCGAGCGCCCCGACCGCGGCGCCCGCCGCGACCGTCCGGGTGAGGCCTCGCGCGAGTCGGTGCGCGGTGCCGGGGCCCGGACGATCAGCCACCGCTACCTCCCGGTGCCCCGGTCTCAGGTGCCGGTGCCACCGCCGGCGCCGCCACGGCACCGGGTGGCGGGGGCGGCGCGGGCACCGTGCCGCTGGCGACCTGGAGGGTGACGACCTGGTCGGGCAGCGCGGACCCGCGGGGGGACTGCCCGACCACGGTACCGGCGGCGGCCCGGTTGTTCACCGGCGTCCGGGCGACCGCGAAGCCCGCGTCCTTCAGGGTGGACTCCGCGTCGTCGGCCTGGCGCCCGACGACGTCGGGGATCTGCTCGTTCGTCCCGCCCGCCACGTAGCGCGGGTCCGTCGGGGGCAGCGGCTGGACCGGCGCCGCCGCCAGCAGCGGCGTCATCGTCCGGTACCAGGTCCGGGCCGGGGTCTTACCACCGAAGATGTTGCCGCTGCCGCAGGGGTACGGGGGCGAGTCGCCGCCGCCGTCGCAGAGCGGGCGCGGCGAGCTGGAGTCGTCGAAGGTGATGACCGCGCCCGAGACGCCCGGGGTGAACCCGAGGAACGCCGCGGACTTGTTCTGCTGGGTGGTCCCGGTCTTGCCGGCCAGCGGTCGGTTCCAGCCGTACTGCGCGGCCGCGGCCGCGGAGGTGCCGCCTGGCTGGTCGTCCTTGGACATGCCCGTCATGAGGGTGTCGGCCAGCGTCGGCGGGACGACCTGCTCGCAGGGCTGCTCGGCGACGGGGACCGGCGTGCCGGAGGCGTCGGTGACCCCGAGGATCGGGGTCGGCGGGCACCACCGGCCGCGCGAGCCCAGCGTGGCCCCGACGTTCGAGAGCTCGAGGATGCTGGTGGGGGTGACGCCCAGGGTGAACGAGCCCTGGTTCTGCTCCTTGGCGACCTCGGCGATCGACTTGCCGCCCGCTCCCTGCGGCTCGGCGAGCGAGCGCATGCCCAGCTTCACCGCCATGTCCACGACGGGTGCGACGCCGGTGTACTCCATCAACTTGACGAAGCCGGTGTTCGGCGACTGCGCGAGGGCGTCGGTCATCGACAGCACCGGGGCGTAGTTGCCGGCGTTGCGGACCGGGAACGGGTTGCCCTGGCCGTCGCGGTAGATCGGGGACGCGTAGCCGTCCGGCGGGATGTCCATCCGATAGTCGATGCCCAGGCCCTTGTCGAGGGCCGTCGCGGCGGTGAAGACCTTGTACACCGAGCCCGCGCCGAGGTTCACCGGTTCCCACGGCAGGCCGTAGCTGGTCTGCAGCGCGGCGCCGTCGACGCCGAACACCCGGTTGGACCCCATGGCCAGGACCTCGTGGCGGTCCCCGCCGGGCAGGACCGCGGCCATCACGTCGGCGACGTTGCGCTGCCGCGCCGGCACCTCGCCACGCAGCGCCGCGGACATCGCGGCCAGGGCGTTGCGGTCCAGCGTCGTGCGGATCGTGTAGCCGGCGCGGTTGAGCTGCTCGGCCGAGATGCCCGACTGGCCGAGGTAGTCCACGACGTACTTGCAGAAGAACGCCGCGTCACCGGCCCCGATGCAGCCGTTGGCCGGCGTCGCCAGCGGCGTGACGATGCCGAGCGGGCTGGCCGCGGCCTCCTGCGCCTGGGCCTGGGTGATGATCCCCTGCAGGGCCATCTGGTTGATGACCTCGTTGCGCCGCCCCGTCGCGGCCTGCGGGTGCGCGACCGGGTCGAACGCCGCCGTCGACTGCACCATGCCCGCGAGCAGGGCGGCCTGCGGGATCGTCAGGCGGTCCGGAGTGGTGTTGAAGTACGTGCGGGCGGCGGCACCGATGCCGTAGGAGTTGTTCCCGAGGAAGACGATGTTGAGGTAGCGCGCCAGGATCTCGTCCTTGGCCTCGTGCTTGGTGCGCCCGTCCGTGAGCTGGCGCTCGAGCTGGAGGGCGACGCGGACCTCACGGACCTTGCGGGCGTAGGTCGCCTCGGTCGCCTTGAGCCGCTCGGACTGGCTCCGCGCCGTGACGTAGAGCTGGTAGTTCTTGATGTACTGCTGGGTCAGTGTCGAGGCGCCCTGCTGGGTGGAGCCGGCGCTCTGGTTGGTCACCAGCGCGCGCAGCGTGCCCGTCCAGTCCACGCCGTCGTGCTCGTAGAACCGGCGGTCCTCGATCGCCACGATCGCCGCCTTCATGGTCGGGGCGATGCGGTCGAGCGGGGTGGGCTGGCGGTTCTGGTCGTAGAGGTAGGCCAGCGGCGCGCCCTGCCGGTCGGTGACCGTGGTGACCAGCGGCAGCTGGCCCGCCGCGAGGTCGGTCGAGGTGGCGCTCACCGTGTCGCTCGCGTCGTTGCTGACCAGGCCCACGCCGCCGGCCAGCGGGAACGTCACCCCGGCGACGAGCAGGCCGGCGACGAGGCAGAGCCCCAGCAGGCGTGCGGCCGGCCCGACCCGCCGCCGTCGCTCCGCGCGGCCGGTGTCCGCGCCCTCACCGGTCCCGTCTGTTCCCCCAGTCATCGCCGTCAGGTTACTGGCAGTCCGTGAGGTTCGTGCTCGTGTCGTCCCGATCGGCCGGATCGTGCCCCGCCGGACCCGTCGACCACAGATCTTCACGAGCCGGATCCGAATTCGGGCTTTGTCGGTGGAACCGTGCGCTCCTAGAGTGCGTCGAACCCCGTGAACGGGCGGGACGCGCGGCCGCGCAGGGCCGGGCGTGCCGGGGAGTGCGCGCGACGGGGCGGGCGCGGTCCCCGGGAGCCATGGGGCCACACGAGGGCGGGATGACGTGGACGACGATTCGGGACGGACGGTCACGCGGGACTGGCGCCGCCGGGCGCGGTGCCGCAGCGAGGACCCGGACACCCTGTTCGTGCAGGGCGCGCAGCAGCGGGACGTGCGCGAGGTGTGCAAGGCGTGCCCGGTACGCACCGAGTGCCTGGCGCACGCGCTGGACAACCGCATCCGCTTCGGGGTGTGGGGCGGCATGACCGAGCGGGAGCGGCGCGCGCTGCTCAAGCGCCGGCCGGACGTGGTGTCCTGGGCGGGCCTGCTCGAGGCCGCCCGCCGCGCCGCGATGCGGCCGCAGCAGCCGGCCGCCGAGGCGCCGGCGGCGCAGGCTCCGGCTGCGCGGCGTCCGGCGGCGTCGGGCGAGCGCAGCTCGCCGACGGACCGGTCGACCCCGCGTCGACGGGACGACCGCCAGGTCGGCTGAGGCGACGGCGCAGGTCTGCGTCCGTGCCGTTCGGCCGACCGGCCCCGGTCGGGTGGGCTCGGACCTGCGCGCCGCGCACACACTCCAGCGGAACCGGCTCAGTCCTGGTTGGACCTGCGCGTCGCGCGCACACTCCGCCGGCGACAGCGCTCGAGGCTGGGCGGACCGGCGCGTCGCGCACATTTCACAGGAGTCGGCGCCGATCGATCGAACCGACGTGTGGCGCACACACGTAGTGAGGGCGTGGGCTATCGGGTCGGGCCCGTCTCGTTCCCGGCGCCGACCGGGTCGAGTCATCGTCCCGCGGTGGGTCGAGCACGTCGGAGCGAGCCGCCGGCCGTCCTCCGGACTGGTGAGTGCGATGCGCCGGTTCATCCGGCACGGAACGCCGTCACCGGGTGCGTCGTGTGCGTAGCGCGTCGGTCCGCCCAGGATCGTGCGCCGTCGCCGGCGGAGTGTGTGCGTAGCGCGTCGGTCCAACCAGGACTGAGCCGGTTCCGCTGGAGTGTGTGCGTGACGCGTCAGTCCGCCCAGGATCGAGCGCCGTTGCTGGCGAAGTGTGTGCGGGGCGCGCAGACCCGGCGAGCGGCGCGCTCCGGCCCCCTCAGGACGTCAGCAGCTCACCGATCGCGCGCAGGCCGTCGAGGTCGTGGACGTCGGTCGCCATCGCGGGCACGTCCACGATCGGCACCGTCGGGTGGGCCCGCGTGAAGCGGGACAGCACGCGGCGCTCGCGCTCGGCGGTCTCGACGCGGTCGGCGTGCAGGCGCAGCACCGCCGCGGTCGTCGCGTCACCTCGCGCGGCCTCGAGGGTCTCGGCGCCCTCCCGCGCCCGCGCACCCGAGAGGCTCGCGTGCACGGGGTGGGTGCGGTTGAGGACCAGGCCGGCCAGCGGCATCTTCTCGGTGCCGAGGCGCTCGACGAAGTACGACGCCTCGCGCAGTGCGTCCGGCTCCGGTGCCGCCACCACGACGAACGCGGTCCCGGGGGCGCGCAGCAGCTGGTAGGTGGCGTTCGCGCGCTCCTGGAACCCGCCGAAGAGGGTGTCGAAGGCCTGCACGAAGGCCGACGCGTCGGCGAGCATCTGCCCGCCGAGGATCGTCGAGACGGCCTTGGCGAAGAGGTTGAACGTCGAGCCGACGAGCTTGCGCAGCGCCGAGCCACCGGCCCGGGCGGGCGCGGAGAGCAGCCGGATCATGCGGCCGTCGAGGAACGACGACAGCCGCTGCGGCGCGTCAAGGAAGTCCAGGGCGGAGCGCGACGGCGGGGTGTCCACGATGATCAGGTCCCACCGGCCGGTGGCCGCCAGCTGTCCCAGCTTCTCCATCGCCATGTACTCCTGCGTCCCGGAGAACGACGAGGAGATCGTCTGGTAGAAGGGGTTGTCGAAGATCGCCTGGGCGCGGTCGGGCGTGGTGTGGCCGAGGACCATCTCGTCGAAGGTCCGGCGCATGTCGAGCATCATCGCCTGGAGCTCGCCGCCCGAGGCGCCGTCGACGGCGCCGGGGACCACGCGGGGCTCGTTGTCGAGCTCCTCGAGGCCCATCGACTGTGCCAGCCGCTTGGCGGGGTCGATCGTCAGCACGACGACGTGCCGCCCGTGCGCCGCGGCCCGCAGCGCGAGCGCGGCCGCCGTCGTCGTCTTCCCGACGCCGCCCGAGCCGCAGCAGACGATGACGCGGGTGGCGCGGTCGTCGACGAGCCGGTCCAGGTCGAGGTGCTTCGGGCGCCGCACGCGGGCGGCGGCCGGGTCCCCGCTCGGGTCAGCGACCATGACGCACCCCCTGCTCGCGCAGCAGCTCGGCCAGCTCGTAGAGCCCGCCCAGGTCGACCCCGTCGGCGAGCTCGGGCAGCTCGAGCTGCGGCATCCCGGCGTCGTCGAGCCGGGAGCGGACACCGGCCTCGACCGCGAGCCGCTGGGTGTGCTCCCCGACCTCGCTGAGCAGGCCCTCCATCTCCTCGTCCTTGAGGAAGAGTCCGGCGGCCTCGAGCCCGGCGCGCAGCCCGCCGTCGTCGACGGCCGCACGACCCGAGGCGGGCACCGGCAGGCGCGCGGGGCGGACGCGGTTGATCATCACCGAGCCCGACGGGAGGTTCGCCGCGGTCAGCTCGTCGACGGTGTCCAGCGTCTCCTGCACCGGCAGGTCCTCGAGCTGGGTCACCACGTGCACCACCGTCTGCGTGGAGTGCAGCAGCGCCACGACTCCCTCGCTCTGCGTGCGGATTGGGCCGGTCCGGGCGAGCGTGCCCATGGCCTTGGTGACGTCGAGGAACTTCACGACGCGGCCCGTGGGCGGCGCGTCCAGGATCACCGCGTCGTAGAGGGGCTGGCGGGAGCCGCGGCTGCGCGAGCCGCCGCGGTCGTCGCCGACGGTCCGCCCGACGCACTCCTTGACCTTCCCGGACAGCAGGACGTCCCGGAGGCCCGGCGCGAGGGTCGTCGCGAACTCGATGGCGCCCATGCGCCGCAGCGTCCGCCCGGCGAGCCCGAGGTTGTAGAACATCTCGAGGTACTCGAGCAGGGCCTCCTCGGCGTCGACGGCGAGGCCGCGGACCTCGCCGCCGTCGGGGGCCACGGCGATGCGCTCCTCCGCGTAGGGCAGCGGCGGGGTGTCGAAGAGCTGGGCGATGCCCTGGCGGCCCTCGACCTCGACGAGCAGCGTGCGCCCGCCGCCGGCCGCGAGGGCCAGCGCGAGCGCGGCGGCCAGGGTCGTCTTCCCGGTGCCGCCCTTGCCCGTGACGACGTGGAGGCGGGCGCCGGCGAGGGACTCCGGCCAGCGTTCGACGCCGCCGTCGCCCAGGACGCCCACACTGCCCGCCGGGCGCTGGTTGCTCACGGCGACCAGCGTAGGACCGCGTCGGCGGCACCGTCGGCCCCGGCCGGAGGGCTCGGTCACATCGGGGTCCCACGGGCGGTGACGACGCGGGCCGCGACGTCGCCGCAGGTGTGACCGCACGGGTGCCCGTCCGGGCCGAGGCCGGGGCGCTCGGAGGAGACATCTACCCTCGGCCCCATGAGTGCCCAGACCTGGGAGTACGCGACCGTCCCCCTGCTGACCCACGCGACGAAGCAGATCCTGGACCAGTGGGGCTCGGACGGCTGGGAGCTCGTCACCGTCCTGCCCGGGCCGACGGGGGAGCAGCTCGTCGCCTACCTCAAGCGGCCCCTGTCGTGACCTCCCCCCGGGCGCGGCTCGCCGAGCTCGGCGTCGAGCTGCCGCCGGTGGCGCCCCCGAAGGGGGTGTACGTGCCCGCCAAGAAGGTCGGCACCCAGGTGTGGACGTCGGGCCAGCTCCCGCTGGTCGACGGCGAGCTCCCGGCCACGGGCCTCGTCGGCGCCGAGGTCTCGGTGGACGACGCGAAGGCCTACGCGCGGACCGCCGCGCTCAACGCCCTGGCCGCGATCGACGCGCTCGTCGGGCTCGACGCGGTCGTGTCGGTCGCCAAGATCGTCGGCTACGTGGCCTCGGCGCCGGGGTTCGGTGGCCAGCCGCAGGTGGTGAACGGGGCCTCGGAGCTGATGGGCGAGGTCTTCGGCTCGGCGGGCGAGACGTCCGCGCCGACGAGCCCCGTCGCGGGCAGCTCGCCGTCGACCAGCGGGAGCTGCCCGGACGTCCACACCTGGGCGCCGACCTTCTTGGCCGGCACGTACACACCCATCGGCGGCGCCACCGGCAGCAGCTCGACGCCGACCTCGGCGAGCCGCGCCCGCGGAGAGGTCACGACA
>NZ_JBVPVA010000516.1:0-3647 GCF_055612215.1 Actinomycetospora sp.
CGGGTCGGGCGGCTGGCCGACGACCTCGGCTTCCTCCCGGGGGCGGACTGGACCGAGGCCGCCGTCGGGACGAACGCGATCGGCACCGCGCTCGCCGAGCACGCGTCGGTGCAGCTCTTCTCCGCCGAGCACTTCGTCCGCGCCCAGCATCCGTGGACGTGCACCGCGAGCCCCATCCACGATCCGCGCACCGGCGAGATGCTCGGCGTCGTCGACCTCTCCGGCCCCGCGCCCACCGTGCACCCGACCACCGTCGCCCTCGTCCACACCGCCGTGCGCCTCGCCGAGTCCGGGCTCTGGACCCACCACGAGGCCCGTCTCGACCGGCTGCGGTCCGTCGCGGGACCGCTGCTCGCCCGCGAGCGCGGGCCGGCCCTCGTCGTCGACGAGCACGGCTGGGTCGCGGGCGCCACCGGTCTCGCCCCACGAGACCGGGTCGCCGTCCCACGCGCGGGCGAGGCGCTCCTCGTGCACGGCCTCGGCGCGTGCCTGCCCGAGCGCGTCCCCGGCGGCTGGATGCTCCGCCCGAGCGGCACCGGCGAGGAGTCCACCCGCATCCGGCTCGACCCCGACGGGGAGCCGGCCGGGGCCGTCGTCGAGGGCCGGGAACAGTGGCGGCACGGGCTCTCGCGCCGCCACCAGCAGATCCTCGCGCTGCTCATGTGCGCCGGGACGGCCGGTCTCGACGCCGCCGCGCTGAGCCGCGCCCTCTACGACGACTCCGACCACCACGTGACCGTCCGCGCCGAGCTCTCGCGCCTGCGCCGGGTGCTCGGCGGGCTGATCGCGGCGCGGCCCTACCGCATCGCGCCCGGTGTCGAGGTCGTCCCGCCGACCCCCGAGGTCCTGACGCGCCTGCTCGGCTCTGCAACACCGCTGCAACCCTGGCCGTGACCCGGGTCACTCCCGTGGGATGGGGGTCCTGACGACGCCAGGGAGGACCCATGAAGGCCGCGCGCTTCCACGGACGCGGTGACGTCCGCGTCGAGGACGTCCCCGAACCCCACCCGGGCCCGGGGCAGGTGCAGATCGCCGTCGAGTGGTGCGGGATCTGCGGCACCGACCTGCACGAGTACCTCGACGGGCCGATCTTCGCGCCGACCCCCGCGAGCCCGCACCCGCTGACCGGCGGGGCGGTGCCGATCACCCTGGGCCACGAGTTCTCCGGGGTCGTCGCGGAGCTCGGCCCGGGGGTGACCGCATTTTCCGAGGGCGACCGCGTCGTCGTCGAGCCCTACGACGTGTGCGGGGAGTGCACCGCCTGCCGCGACGGCCGCTACAACACGTGCCGCAAGCTCGGCTTCATCGGTCTCGACGGCGAGCAGGGCGGGTTCGCCGAACGGATGGTCGTCGACACCCGGTGGGTCCACGCGATCGACGGCCTGACCCCCGAGCAGGGCGCGCTCGTGGAGCCACTCGCCGTCGGCTACCACGCGACGAAGCTCTCGGGCCTGGCCCCGGGCGGGTCGGCGGCCGTGTTCGGCTCCGGCCCGATCGGCCTGGTCACCGCCGCCGCGCTGCGCGCTACCGGCGCGGGGCAGGTCATCGTCGTCGAGCCCGCCGAGGCCCGGAAGGCCAAGGCCCCCGGCGCCGGCGCGGACCACGTCCTCGACCCGACCGAGGTCGACGTCCCGGAGGCGATCCGCGAGCTGACCGACGGGCGCGGCGCCGACGTGACCTTCGAGTGCGCGGGCGTGGACGAGGTCCTCGCGGCCGCCGTCGCCAGCACCCGACCCGGCGGGACGTGCGTCAACGTCTCGATCTGGGGCCACCCCGCGACCTTCGACGTCAACGCGCTCGTCTTCTCCGAGATCCACCTGGTCGGCTCGCTCGCCTACGCGAACCGCCACGAGGAGGTCATCGAGCTGATCCGCTCCGGAACGGTCGACGTGGACCAGTTCATCACCGGGCGGATCGGGCTCGACGACATCGTCGACCGCGGGTTCCGCGAGCTCATCGACCACAAGGAGTCCAACGTGAAGATCCTGGTGCAGCCGTGAGCCGGGCGGGTGGGGAGTCGCCCCGACAGCGCGTCGCCGTCGTCACCGGGGCCGGGCGCGGGATCGGCGCCGCCATCGCGCGGCGCCTCGCCGCCGACGGTCTCGCCGTCGTGGTCGCCGACCTGGACGCCACCACCGCGGCGCAGACCACCGAGACCATCACGGCGGAGGGCGGGCGCGCGGTGTCCCAGGTCGCCGACGTCTCCGACCGCGACGCGTGCTTCGCCCTGGTCGACGCGGCCCGCGAGGAGTTCGGCGGCCTCGACGTCATGGTCTCGAACGCCGGGATCGCGCAGGTCAAGACGCTGCTCGAGGTGACGCCGGTGGACCTCGAGCGGATGCTCGGGGTGAACGTCGGCGGGGTGCTGTGGTGCCTGCAGGCCGCGGCCGAGGCGATGATCGAGCAGGGCCGGGGCGGCAAGATCATCTCGGCGTCGTCGATCGCCGGGCACCAGGGCTTCGACCACCTCGGGCACTACTCGGCCTCGAAGTTCGCCGTCCGTGCCCTCACCCAGGCCGCCGCGAAGGAGCTCGCGCCCCACGGCATCACGGTCAACGCCTACTGCCCGGGCATCGTCGGGACCACGATGTGGGACGAGATCGACGTCGGCCTCGGCCGCTACCTCGGGACCGGGAAGGGGGAGGCGCTCGCGCAGTACGCGCAGCTCATCCCGCTGGGGCGGGTGCAGACGCCCGAGGACGTCGCGTCCTTCGTCTCCTACCTCGCGAGCCCCGACGCGGACTACATGACCGGGCAGGCGCCGATGATCGACGGCGGGATCGTGATGATCTAGGTGCGCGGCGCGCCCGTGAGCACTTTCCGGTGCGATAGGCCCCGAAAGTGCTCACGTGGCGAAGCCACCCCACCGACTTGCACCACGGGATGATCTGGGTAACATCAGCGACATGATCGCGCGACTGGGAGAGGTAGTACTCCGGCGCGTCGGGTGAGCCAGGCTCCCGGCGCGCAACGACACGGTGCGCGACCGTGAGATTGGCACGCCCCCGAGGCCTGGCTCGGATTCCAGCAGCGGATCCACTTCCCAGGAGCACGTCGTGACCACCCTCGAGCCCGCCCCCGTCCAGGCCGCCGACGTCGAGCGCGCCGTCAACGGGCCGGGTCGCCGTCCGTCCCGCCTGCCGCGCCCGTGGACCATCGTCACCACCGGCGGCATGCGCGGCGTCATGACCCTGACGTCGCAGCTGTGCGACCTCGGCTACCGGGTCCCGGACTTCTCCGTCGACGTCCACGAGGGCGTCTCCTGCTCCTGCATCTCGTGCACCGTCGCGCTCACCACCGACGAGTGCGACGCGTTCGCCGCGCGGGTCCGCACCCTGCCCGGCGTCGTCAGCGTCGAGCCGTTCTGAGCGTCCGCGCCCCGCGGGGATCCGGGCGGGCGACGGGCACTTCCTCGGCGGGATTGCCGAGCCACCGGGCGCCCCGGGGGACGCGGTGGCCCTTGGTGAGGAAGGCGTCCCCGCCGAGCACGGCGTCCTGGTCGATCACCGTGTCGTAGTGCACGAACGCCGCCGTCGCGAGGGTGGCGCCCGACCCGACGACGATCGGCGCCGACTTGAACACGCCGTCCTCCATCGAGTGGGCCTGCAGGATGACGCCGGCGTTGAGGGTGACGTCGTCCCCGAGGG
>NZ_JBVPVA010000682.1:0-1168 GCF_055612215.1 Actinomycetospora sp.
CGCCGAGCAGGTGCTCCGCGACGCCGGCGTCGTGCCCGCGACGATCGGCGTCGTCGACGGACGCCCGACGGTCGGCCTCACCAGGGGCGACATCGAGCGGCTGGGCGCCGCGGACCCCGTGCACAAGATCGGGACGCGGGACCTCCCGGTGGCGATGGCCCAGGGCCTCTCGGGCGGTACGACGGTGGCCGCGACCGCGCTGCTGGCCCACCGCGCGGGCGTCGGGGTGTTCGCCACCGGCGGGCTCGGCGGGGTGCACCGGGGCGCCGCGACGACCTTCGACGAGTCGGCCGACCTGGTCGCCCTCGCGGGGCTGCCGATCCTCGTGGTCTCCGCAGGCGTCAAGTCGATCCTCGACGTCGGAGCCACGCTGGAGCGCCTGGAGACCCTCGGGGTGACGGTGCTGGGCTACCGCACCGGCACGTTCCCGGGGTTCTACGTGCGCGACTCCGGGTTCCCGGTCGCCGACCGCGTCGAGACCCCGGACGAGGTCGCGGCGGTGGTGCGTGCCCGCGACGGGCTCGGGCTGCGCTCCGCGGTCCTGCTCGCGAACCCCGTCGACACCGCCGAGCAGCTTGACGACGAGGTCCACCGGGCCGTGCTCGACGGCGCGCTGGCGGACGCCGAGACGCGCGGCGTCCGCGGCAAGGACACGACCCCGCACCTGCTCGACCACCTCCACCGCGCCAGCGCAGGGCGCAGCCTCGAGGTCAACGTCGCGCTCTACCGGGCGAACGTCGCGCTCGGGGGAGAGGTGGCCTGCGCGCTCGCCGCGCCCGTCGGCTGACGGGCCCAGCACGCCGCCGAGGTTCCGGGGTGCTTTCCCGATCCGGGATGTGTCCCGGACCACCCTCCGGGGCAACTGTCGGTCGGAGCACCAGGAGGGTGACGATGACCAATCTCGCGACGGCGCTGGTCGACGCAGCGGACCAGCACGCCGATCGACCGGCCCTGCGGCTCGACGAGCACGTGCTCACCTACGGGGAGTTCTTCGACACCGCACGCGCGGTCGCCGGCGTCCTGCGCGCGCGGGGCCTCGAGCCTGGGGACCGGGTGGGGATGGTGTTCCCCAACGTGCCCGCGTTCCCGCTGGCGTTCTACGGGGCGCTCCTCGCCGGGTGTGCGGTCGTGCCGATGAACCCGCTGCTCTAGGCCCGGGTGATCGAGT
>NZ_JBVPVA010000522.1:0-11520 GCF_055612215.1 Actinomycetospora sp.
CCGGCCGCCGACATCGTCGCCTGGTTGTAGAAGATCCGTCCGAAGTGTTCGCGGTCGGGGAACACCTGGTCCTGCTGCGGCAGGAACGCCCCGCCCGAGTCCACCAGGTAGACGCAGGGCAGGCGGTTCTGCAGCGCCACCTCCTGCGCACGCAGGTGCTTCTTCACCGTCATCGGGTAGTAGGTGCCGCCCTTGACGGTGGCGTCGTTCGCGACGACGACGCAGATCCGGCCGGCGATGCGCCCGACGCCGGTGATGATCCCGGCGCCCGGGGCGGCGTCGTCGTACATCCCGTACGCGGCCAGCGGCGAGAGCTCCAGGAACGGCGAGGACGGGTCGAGCAGCGCGTCCACCCGGTCGCGCGGGAGGAGCTTGCCGCGCTCCACGTGCCGCGTCCGGGAGCGCTCGGGGCCGCCGAGGCGGACCGTCGCGAGGCGCGAGCGCAGGTCGTCCACCAGCTCGCGGTGCGCGGCGGCGTTGCCGCCGCCGGGCTCGGCCTGCGGGGTGCCGGCCGGCACCTCCGTGTCCGCCAGGGTCACCGCGGACCTCCCGTCGACGTGAACGCTGATTAACACCCCACGTTAGTCGCCGTTCACACGGCACCGCAAGAGCCGTAGGGTGCGGGCGTGGAGCAGTCGAGCGTGCCGACCATCGACAGCTGGTCGGGGCCGGGTCCGGCACCGACGCGGCGTCGGAACCAGATCCTGGTGGAAGCGGCGCGGCTCTTCGCCCGCCACGGCTTCCACGGGACGTCGATCGACGGGATCGGGGCGGCCGCCGGCGTGAGCGGGCCCGCCATCTACCGGCACTTCCCCTCCAAGGAGGGCCTGCTCACCGAGATGCTGGTGGGCATCAGCGAGTACCTGCTCGAGGGGGGCCGCCGGCTCGCGGCCCGGCACCCCGCGCCGGCCGACCGGCTCGCGGCGCTCGTCGCCTTCCACGTGGACTTCGCCCTCGAGCGCCCGGAACTCATCTCCGTGCAGGACCGCGACCTCACGAACCTCCCCGACGACGCGCGCCGCCGGGTCCGTGCGCTGCAGCGCGCCTACGTCGAGGTCTGGGAGGACGCGATCGCCCGGGCGGGCACGCCGCGCACCCCGGAGGAGGTCCGGGTGGCCGCGCACGCCGCGTTCGGGCTGATGAACTCGACACCGCGCAGCGCGGTGCACGCCCCGCCCGAGACCGCGGCGAGGGTGCTGACGTCGATGGTGGTCGCGGCCCTCGAGCGGGCGGACTGAGCCGAGGGGGTCAGCGCCCCCGGCCGACGTCGTCGCGGGCGTGCTGCTGGCGGCGCCGCATCTCCTCGAGCTGGGAGCGCACCGAGATCCGGCGCTGCAGGAGTTCGCGGACGTAGTCGTCGCGACCGGCCTCCTGCGCCTCGTGGATCTGGCGGTTCAGCCGTCGCTCGAAGTTCTCGAGCACGGTGACCTGACCGGAGAGGCGCCGCAGCGTCGCGTCGGCCTGTTCCCGACGGACCCGCTCGGCCTCGTCCCGGGAACCGATCACCTGCTCGGGCGCGCTGTTCGGCCTCGTCATGGCGCACCGTCCTTCCGTTCTCGCCGACCTCCAACTGTGCCTGGGACCACAGCGCAGGAAAAGCCCCTCGCCGGACGATTCACGCGCGTGATCGACGCCGACGCAGCCCTCGCATGGCCGACGAAGCTGGTGCGGATCGTTCGGTCCTCGCCCGGTTCCGTCCCACGGTCGTCGATCTCGCCGGAGAGGCGGTCCGAAACCGGCCGCCTCGCTCGCGACGCTCGACGCCATGAGCGAGCTCCGACCCTTCTCCGTCGACGTCCCGACCGCGGCCGTGGACGACCTGCGACGCCGCCTCGACGCGGTCCGGACCCCCGATCAGCCGTCGGGGGCCGGCTGGGAGTACGGGGTCACCGTCGACCACCTGGGCGCGCTCGTCCGGTGCTGGCGCGACGACTTCGACTGGTACGCGGTGCAGGACGCGCTCAACGCCTGGCCGCAGGTGCTCACGACGATCGCCGGCCAGCCCGTCCACGCGGTGCACGCCCGGTCGCCGCACCCCGACGCGACCCCGCTGCTACTCCTGCACGGCTGGCCGTCGACCGTCGCGGACTTCCTCGGGATCCTCCCCGCGCTGACCGAACGGTTCCACGTCGTCGCGCCGTCGCTGCCCGGGTTCGGGTTCTCGGGTCCGACCCTCGAGACCGGCTGGGACCTCGACCGGCACGCCGACACCCTGCTGGAGCTGATGACCCGGTGCGGCCACGAGCGGTTCGTGGTCCAGGGCGGCGACTGGGGCGCGCTGATCGGGCCCCACGTGGCGCGACGGGCGCCGGGGCGGGTGGCGCTGGTCCACGCGAACGCGCTGGTCACGGCGGTCGACTGGACCTCCGGGGACCCGAAGGCGGGCCTGTCGGCGGAGGACGCCGCGCAGGTGTACGCGCTCGGGGCGCACTGGCGGGAGCGCCAGGGGTACGCGGCGATCCAGAGCACCCGGCCGCAGACGCTGGCGCACGCGCTGCAGGACTCGCCGGCGGGTCTGCTCGCCTGGGACCTCGAGTGGTTCGTCGACTACGACCCCGCGGCCACCGTGCAGACGCCGATCGACCCGCTCGCGATCCTCACCGACGTCACCATCACCTGGCTCACCGGCACCGCGGGCTCCTCGGCCCGGACGTACAAGGAGGCCGCGCAGGCGTTCGGGGGCGCACTGCCGTCCTCCGGCGTCCGGACGGCCGTGGCCTGCTTCCCCGGCGACCACACGGTCCGCGGCCTGGCCGAGCGGGCACACCACGTCGTCCGGTGGAGCAGGTACGACCGCGGCGGGCACTTCGCGGCGCTGCAGGCCCCGGACCTGCTGGTCGCCGACCTCGTCGAGGCCTGCGAGGCGCACCTGACCTGACGGCTCGACCGGCCGCCGGGTGACCTCATGGCGTGACCGATGTGTGACCTGAGCGTGACGAGGCAACCCTCTCGGCAGTCGACCGCAGCCTCAGGGGGATGAGGACATGGGACGCCACCACCGACCCGACGACACCGACCCGGCGCACCGCGCACGGTTCGTCATGACGATGCACCCGACGCCGGCCGCACCACCGGCCCCCGTCGTGGAGCCGCTCGGCCCGCCCGCCCAGCTCGGGTGGCGCGGCCGCCGCACCGTCCGCCGAGAGCAGGCCGAGGCGCAGGCCCTCGCGGCGCGGATCGCCCGGGCCCAGCGCCGGCTGCGGCAGGTGTCCGCACCACCGGACGCGCTGCCCTCCATCCCGGCACCACGCCCGGCCGCCGACGCCGCCCCGCCGTGGCGCTCGGAACTGCCCTCGCCCCGCGAGTCAGCCGGCTGAGCGCTCCTGATCCCGCAGGACGTTCTTCTGGATCTTCCCGGTGGACGTCTTCGGGAGCTCGCCGAACACCACTCGCTTCGGCGCCTTGTAGCGGGCGAGGTGGGTCCGGACGTGCTCGACCAGCGCGTCCGGCTCCACCTCCTCCCGCACGCTGACGTAGGCGACCGGGATCTCGCCCCAGCGCTCGTCGGGGGCCCCGACGACCGCCGACTCGATCACCGCCGGGTGGCTGTCCAGCACCCGCTCGACCTCGACCGACGCGATGTTCTCGCCGCCGGAGATGATCACGTCCTTGCTCCGGTCGCGGATCTCGACGTAGCCGTCGGGGTGGATCACCCCGAGGTCGCCGGTCCGGAACCAGCCGGCGGCGTCGACCTCCGCCGTCGCCGCGGCGTCGCGGTAGTAGCCGAGCATCACGTCGTTGCCGCGCAGCACGAGCTCGCCCATCGACTCGCCGTCGTGCGGGACGTCCTGGCCGGTGGTCTCGTCGATGACGCGCAGCCGGGTGGCGACGACGTTGCCGACGCCCTGCCGGGCCTGCAGCCCGGCCCGCTCGTCGTCGGAGAGCTCGTCCCACTCCGGGAGCCAGTCGTTGACGACGGCGGGCCCGTAGGTCTCGGTGAGCCCGTAGAGGTGCGTGACGTCCATGCCGAGCGCGCGCATCCGCGAGAGCAGGGTCGGGGAGGGCGGGGCGCCGCCGGTCGCGACGGTGACCCGCCGCTCGGGCGCCGGCCCGTCCGCCGCCGACGAGCCCGCGATCATCGTGAGGACGGTGGGGGCGGCGCAGAAGTGGGTCACGCCCTCGCTGCGGACCAGCCGCCAGATCTCGTCGGCGTCGATCGCCCGCAGGCACACGTGCGTGCCACCGGCAGCGGTGACCGCCCAGGGGAAGCACCAGCCGTCGCAGTGGAACATCGGCAGGGTCCACAGGTAGCGGGAGTCCGGGGCCAGCCGCACGTGGTAGGCCATCGCGAGGGCCTGCAGGTATGCCCCGCGGTGGTGGTACATCACGCCCTTGGGGCGCCCCGTGGTCCCGCTGGTGTAGTTGATCGCGAGCAGGCCCCGCTCGTCGACCACCGGCACCACGCTCGGGGCCGCTGACGCGAGCCGGGTCTCGTACTCGTCGCCCTCCACCAGGAGCGTCGTCCCGAGGCGCTCGGCGACGGTCCCCGCCAGCTCGGCCAGCTCCGACGTCGCGAGCAGCACCCGCGCGCCCGAGTGCTCGACGATGTGGACGAGCTCGTCGGCCGAGAGCCGGGTGTTCAGCGGTACCAGGACCGCGCCGGCGTAGGGCACCCCGTGGTGGGCCTCGAGCATGACGTGGCTGTTGGTGGCCAGGACCGCGACGCGGTCGCCGGGCCGGACGCCCAGCGCGCCGAGGACGCCGGCGAGCCGGCGGGAGCGCTCGGCGAACTCCCGGTAGGTGAAGCGACGCTCCGTTCCCGGTTCCCCCGCGCCACCCGAGCCGGGGTCGACGATCGCGGTCCGTTCGGCGAAGGCGTGCTCCGACCGGTCGAGGAACGCGGTCGGGGTGAGCTCGGTGAAGGTGAACGCCGCGGGCATCGGGGTGTTCACCATGATCGGGCCGGTGGTCACGTGGTCCTCCCGCGGGGGCGACGGTGCTCGGGCCACGAGAGCGTAGGCCGCGCTGCCCCGATCATGCCTGCTCGGCGGAGCACCACCACGTCGTGCGGCCGCCGACGGTGCCGCGCTCCATCGGCGCGCCGCAGCGGGGGCAGGCCTCGTCGCGCTGCCGGTGCGGGATGACCTCGCCGGTGTGCACCCCGCCGCGCTCGATGGCGCGCCGGGTGGCGCGGCGGAGCACGCGGCGCAGCTCGTCGAGCTCGGCCTCCGAGAACTCCCCGGCCGGCCGGTGCGGGTCGACCTTCGCCTGCCAGAGGGTCTCGTCGGCGAGCAGGTTCCCGACGCCGGACAGCACGGCCTGGTCAAGCAGCCGCGCCTTGATCGGGCTGGTGCCCCGGCCGACCCGCGCCCGGAAGTCGTCGCGGCCGATCTCCGCGGCGTCCGGGCCGAGGGCGTCGAGGTCGGGCTCGAGGCGGACCCGCCCGAGCCGGCGCTTGTCGAAGAGCCGCAGCGACCCGCCGTCGTCGAAGCTGATCGTGACGCGGTCCCACTCCGGCTTCTGGGCCGACTCGTTGGCCTTGCGCGGGAGCCCGCCGGCGAGGTCGCCCTCGCGCGAGCCCCGCGGGCCGGTGACGCGGATGCGCCCGCCCATGCCCAGGTGCACCCCGAGGTGGGGGCCCTCCTCGCCGTCGGCGGAGACGGTGTCGCACCACATCGTCTTGCCCCGTCGGTGTGCGGCGGTGAGCTGCCCGCCGACGAGCGCCTTCGCGATCTCGCCGGGCTTGTGGGGTCGGCAGACGTACTCGTCGGAGTCGTCGACGTCGGTGATCGTCCGGCCCACCGCCTTCTCGAGGACCTGGCGCGCGTTCTCGACCTCGGGCAGCTCGGGCACCTCAGCGTGTTCCCCGGCCGGGACCACCTCACGCCGGCGGGGGCGAGCCGGGTCACGTCGGAGGGCGGGGTGTTTAACCGCGCCGTCACCTCCGGGAACATCGCAGGGGTGACAGTGTCGCCCGTGGTCCCGGGTCCGCACGAGATGCTCGCCGTCGCGCTGGAGCAGGCGCGCACGGGGGCGGCGGAGGGCGGTGTCCCGGTCGGCGCGGCCCTCTTCGCCGCCGACGGCACCCTGCTCGGCGCCGGGCACAACCGCCGCGTCCAGGACGGCGACCCGGCCACCCACGGCGAGACCGCCGCGTTCCGCGCGGCGGGCCGGCGCCCGGACTACGCCGGCACGACGATGGTCACCACGCTCTCGCCCTGCTTCTTCTGTGCCGGGCTGATCCGGCAGTTCCGCATCCCGCGCCTCCTCGTCGGGGAGGCCGGGACGTTCGGCGGTCAGCACGCGTGGCTCGCCGGGCACGGCGTCGACGTGACCGTTCTCGACGATCCCGAGTGCGCCGAGCTGATGGGCCGGTTCGCGCAGGAGCACCCCGACACCTGGCTCGAGGACATCGGCGGGCCGGAGTGAGCACGATCCCCCCAGAGCACGAGTCCCCCGGAACGGAGCCCCGAGTGTCCCTCGTCGACGAGCCCTCCGACGTCGTCCTGCGCGACGGCGTCTACGGCGACCGCGTGGTCGCCGTCGAACCCGGGGGCGCCGAGTTCATCCCGCTCGCCGAGCGACACGGCCGGCCCCGTCAGCTGTTCTGGACGTGGTGCTCACCGAACCTCGAGTTCGCGACCATCTTCGTCGGGGTGCTCGCGGTCAGCGCCTTCAGCCTCGGCTTCTGGGGCGCGGTCCTCGGGGTCGTCGTGGGCACGGCCCTCGGGTCGGTCACCCACGGCCTGCTCTCCGCGCGGGGTCCGGCGGCCGGCGTGCCCATGATGGTGCTCTCGCGGCTCGGCTTCGGGTTCGTCGGCAACGCGCTGCCCGCCGGGATCAACGCGATCGTCGGCGGCATCGGCTGGTTCGCGGTCAACAGCGTGTCCGGCGCGCTCGCCCTGTCGACGCTCACCGGGATGCCCGCCTGGCTGGGCCTCCTGATCGTCGCGGTCGTGCAGATCGGGGTCGCGCTGCTCGGCCACAACCTCATCCACGGCTTCGAGAAGGTCGTGCTCCCGGTGCTCGCGGTGGTCTTCGCGATCACCTCGGTCGTGATCCTCGTCCAGGTCGACCCGTCGTACGTGCCCACCGACGGGCAGCCCGCCGGCTCCGTCGCGGGCTTCCTGCTCACCGTCGGGGCGACCTTCGGCTACGCGGTCGGCTGGAACCCGTACGCCACCGACTACACGCGCTACCTGCCGCCGGACGCCAGCCCGAAGGCCGTCGGCTGGGCGGCCGGGCTGGGCGTCTTCGTGCCCTGCGTGATCCTCGAGAGCGTCGGCGCCGCGTCGGCCACCCTGGCCACCGACCCGAACGCCTCGCCGACCGCGGCGTTCACCGAGCACCTGCCCGGCTGGCTCGCGGCCCTGACGCTGCTGTGCATCGCCGTGGGGGCCGTCGCCGCCAACGCGATCAACATCTACTCGGGCTCGATGTCCTTCGTGGCGCTGGGCATCCGGCTCCCGCTGACGCTGCGGCGCGCGCTGACCGTCGGGGTGTTCGGCGTGCTCGGGTTCCTCGTGGCGCTGACCGGCCTCGCGGACGCCGGCGAGGCGTACGAGGGCTTCCTGCTGATCATCGCCTACTGGATCGCGCCGTGGCTCGCCGTCGTGTTCGTGGACTGGTACCTGCGCCGCGGGCAGGAGTACGCCGCCACGGAGCGCCTGCTGTTCGACACCTCGTACCGCAACGTCGCCGGACCGGTCGCGATGCTCGCGGGCATCGTCGTGTCGATCGTGCTGTTCTCCAACCAGACCCTGTTCACCGGCTTCGTCGCGCAGGCGGTCCCGCAGATCGGGGACATCGGCTTCGAGGTCGGCTTCGTCGTCGCGGCGGCGGTCTACTGGCTCATGCGGGCCTCGGCGCCGACGCGCTGAGCTCCGGGGCGGGCGCGGCGGCCAGGACCTCGTCGACCGCGCCCGCCACCACACCGCCGGGGTCCGCGGCCGCCCGCGCCGCGGACTCCTCGACGCCCAGCCCGCGCAGCAGCGTCCGGGCGAACTCGGCGGCGACGTCCTCCGGCGGGAGCCGGCCGTCCGGGTCGAACCACGTCCACATCCAGTGCAGCGACCCGAACATCTGCAGGCTCCGCAGCCGGGCGTCGCCGGGCACGAAACTGCCGTCGGCCTCGCCGTCGCGCAGGACCCCGACGACGAGGTCCCGGTAGGAGTCGCGCAGCGCCCGCGCCGACTCCATGCCGGGCTGGTCCACCAGGCGCACCACCTCGCGCTGGAAGGCGACCGTGGTGTGCGGCTCGTCGGTCGAGTACCGCAGGCCGGCGTGGACGAACGCCGCCACGCGCTCGGCCGGGGTCGGTAGCCGGTCGAGGAGCTCGTGGGCCTCGGCGAGCCGGCGCCGCATGTAGGTCTCCTGGACCTCGGCGAGCATCCGGTCCTTGGTCCCGAAGTGGTGGACGATCGTCCCCTTGCTCATCCCCAGCTCGGCGGCGACGTCGCCGAAGTTCGCCCGGTCGTACCCGCGCTGCGCGACGTGGCGCGTGAAGGTCTCGAGGATCTCCCGACGACGGCCGCCGCGCGCGTACCCCGCCATCACGGACTCCCTTGCCGACTGACCGCACGTACGGGCAGAGTAGCCCAGGTCACCCTGGCGGGCGAGGAGGCGGCTCATGGACGAGGGCATCGGGGTCTGGGTCGCCCGGCGCGCCGCGCGCTCCCCCGACGCCGTGGCCCTCGTCGACGGCCCGACCGGGGCGCGCACCTCCTACGCCGAGCTCGACGACCGCGTCGGGGCCCGGGCCGGACGGCTCGCCGGCCTCGGCGTCGGCCACGGCGACCGGGTGGCGCTGCTCGGCGAGAACTCGCCCGCGTACCTGGAGTGGCTCTTCGCCACCGCGCGGCTCGGCGCGATCGCGGTGCCGGTGAACACGCGGCTCGCGCCCCCGGAGGTCGCCTACGTGCTCGACGACTCCGGCGCGCGGGTGCTGGTCGCCTCGACGGCGTGCGCGCCGCTCGCCGACGCCGGGTGTCGCGAGGCCGCCGCCGATCCCGTTCCGGTGGCGCTCGGCGAGGAACCGGTCGGCCCGGTGCGACGCGAGCCGGACCAGGCGGCCGGACGCGGGGGCGAGCCCTGCGTCGTCATGTACACCTCGGGCACCACGGGGCAGCCCAAGGGCGCGGTGCTCACCCACGACAACATGCTGTGGAACGCGGTGAACATGCTCTCCGCCGGGCCCGGCATCGCCTCGACCGACGTCACGATCGCCGCCGCGCCGCTGTTCCACATCGGGGCGCTCGGCCTCTCGGCGCTGCCCCTGCTGTACGCGGGCGGGAGGGTCGTCGTCGTGCCGTCGTTCGATCCGGTCGGCTTCCTCGACCTCATGGCCGCCGAGCGCGTGACCACCCAGTTCCTCGTGCCCGCGATGTGGGCGGCGCTGACCCGGGTGCCCGACCTCGCCGATCGCGCCTTCCCCGCGCTGCGCTGGGCGATCTCGGGCGGGGCGCCGTGCCCGCTCACGGTCATCGAGCGCTTCCTCGCCCTGGGCTGGACGTTCACCGAGGGGTTCGGGATGACCGAGCTCTCGCCGGCGGCGCTCTTCCTCGACACCGCCGACGTCGTGACCCACGCCGGGTCGGTCGGGCGGCCGTTCATGCACGTCGACGCGCGGCTCGTGGACGAGGCGGGGGACGACGTCGGCGTCGGGGAGGTCGGCGAGCTGGTGCTGCGGGGCCCGACGGTGTTCGCCGGCTACTGGAACCGGCCGGCCGAGACCGCCGAGGCGATGCTCGATCCAGGACAGCACGCCGATCGGTGGTTCCGGTCCGGCGACCTCGGCGTCCGCGACGCGCAGGGCTTCGTCACCCTCGTCGACCGCAGGAAGGACATGATCATCACCGGTGGGGAGAACGTGTACCCGGTCGAGGTCGAGCAGGTGCTGCACCGGCATCCGGGGGTCGGCGACGTCGCCGTCGTCGGGGTCGGGGACCCGCAGTGGGGCGAGTCGGTGGTGGCGGTGGTCGTCCCGGCCGACCCGGCCGCGCCGCCCGCCGCCGACGAGGTGATCGCCTTCGCGCGGGAGCGGATCGCGCACTTCAAGGCGCCGCGGCGGGTCGAGTTCGTCGCCGAGCTGCCGCGCAACGCCACCGGCAAGCTGCTCAAGCGGGTGCTGCGGGAGCGGTTCGCCGGCTCGGCCGCGGCGGTGTCCCGGTGACCGCGGTCGGGGCCGCCGCGCCCGTCAGCGCGCACGACGCCTGGGAGACCCCCGAGCGCCGCGCGCTGCGCGCGATGGTGCGGCGGTTCACGGAGCGGGAGATCGTGCCGCACCTCGAGGAGTGGGAGGACGCGGGCGAGCTGCCGCGCGCACTGCACCGGCGCGCCGGCGAGCTGGGGCTGCTGGCGCTCGGGTTCCCCGAGGCCGCGGGCGGCGACGGCGACCACCTCGACAGCGCGCTCGTCGCCGAGGAGCTGATCCTCGCGGGCGGGTCGAGCGGGGTGTGCGCCGGCCTGTTCACCCACGGGATCGCCGCGCCGCACATCGCGCTGCACGGGTCGGCCGCGCTCGTCGACCGCATCGTGCGCCCGACGCTGCGCGGCGAGCTCATCGGCTCGCTCGGCATCACCGAGCCCGGCACCGGGTCGGACGTCGCCGCGATCACCACCCGCGCGGTGCGCGACGGCGACGAGTACGTCGTGACCGGCGCCAAGACCTTCATCACCTCCGGGGTCCGCGCCGACTACGTGACCACCGCGGCGCGCACCGGAGGGCCGGGACACCGGGGGCTCTCCCTGCTCGTCGTGGAGACCGACCGGCCCGGGGTGGGCCGCACCCGGCTGCGCAAGATGGGCTGGCACTGCTCGGACACCGCGACGATCACCTACGACGAGGTCCGGGTGCCGGCGACGAACCTCGTCGGCACCGAGGGCAGCGGGTTCCACCAGATCATGGAGCGGTTCGCCACGGAACGGCTCTCGCTCGCCGTCCAGGCGTACGCGACCGCACAGCGCTGCGTCGACCTGACGATCGCGTGGGCGCGGCAGCGGGAGACGTTCGGCGCGCCACTGGCCTCCCGCCAGGTCGTCCGGCACCGGATCGCGCAGATGGCGCGGCGGGCCGTGGTGGCGCGGACGTACGTGCGTGACGTGCTGGCCCGGTACGAGGCCGGCGACCCGTCCGGCGACCTCGTCGCGGAGCTCGCGATGGCGAAGAACACCGCGGTCGAGGCCTGCGACTGGGTCGTCGACCAGGCCGTCCAGCTGCACGGCGGCGCGGGGTACCTGCACGGTGTCGAGGTGGAGCGGCACTACCGCGACGCCCGCATCCTCGGGATCGGCGGAGGGACGAACGAGATCATGGACGAGGTCGTCGCATCGAGGCTCATGTGAACGGATGTGGTCGCGGGGACGACGAAAAGCATTCACATGCGCCTGCGCTGACGAGCCGCCTCGACCCGTCATCGGCGACCTTCGCCGCCGATCGCGACGCGATGCTCGCCGCCCTGGCCGAGGTGGACGCCGTCGTCGACACCGTGCTCGCCGCGGGCGGCGCGAAATACGTCGACCGCCACCACGAGCGCGGCCGGCTCACCGCCCGCGAGCGCGTCGACCTGCTGCTCGACGAGG
>NZ_JBVPVA010000962.1:0-10789 GCF_055612215.1 Actinomycetospora sp.
TGTCGTGGCACGGCGGCTGCCAGGTGTGCGGGCTGCGGGTGCTCGAGGGGTGGTGCGGGCACGGCGCCTCGGCCACCCACGACGTGCCCGTCGAGGACGTCCGGGAGGCCGCGCTGGATCTGTGGGCGCAGCCCATGTGAACGGATGTGGTCGTCCCGGCGACCACATCCGTTCACATGAGGCGGAGCCTCACTCCCTCGTCCGGCACCAGCTCACCGATCACCGGCGCCCCGGGGATCTCCCCCACCAGCAGCAGCCCGCCCGAGGTCTGCGCGTCGGCCAGGAGCAGGCGGTCGTCCTCGCCCACCGTGCCGGCGTCGGTCTCCCCCACGACCCAGTCCAGGTTGCGGCGCGTCCCGCCGGAGACGAACCCGTCGCGGACGGCCTCGCGCGCGCCGTCGAGGTAGGGCACGGCGGCGCTGTCGATCACGGCGGTGACCCCGGAGGCGCGCGCCAGCTTGAAGGCGTGCCCGAGCAGCCCGAACCCGGTCACGTCGGTGCCGGCGACGATCCCCGCGGCGACGGCCGCGGCCGAGGCCTCCGCGTTGAGCGCCGCCATGGTCTCGACGGCGTGGCCGAAGACCTCCCCGGTGGTCTTGTGCCGGTTGTTGAGCACGCCGAGGCCGAGGGGCTTGGTGAGCGAGAGGGGCAGTCCGGCCCGGCCGGCGTCGTTGCGGATGAGCCTCGCGGGATCCGCGGTGCCGGTGACGGCCATCCCGTACTTCGGCTCGGGGTCGTCGACGGAGTGCCCGCCCGCCACGTGGCAGCCCGCGAGGTCGGCGACGGCGAGCCCGCCGCGCAGCACCTCGGCGGCGAGCTCGTAGGGCAGGACGTCGCGCGGCCAGCAGAGCAGGTTCAGCGCGATGACCGGGCGCCCGCCCATGGCGTAGACGTCGGAGAGGGCGTTGGCCGCCGCGATGCGACCCCAGTCGTAGGGGTCGTCGACGACGGGGGTGAAGAAGTCGGTGGTCGCGATCAGCGCGAGCCCGTCGCGGATGGTGACCGCGGCCGCGTCGTCGCCGTCCTCCAGCCCGACGACGAGCTCGCCGACCCGCTCGGTGGTGGGCGAGGGCACGAGACCCCGCACCACCGCCTCCAGCTCACCGGGCGGGATCTTGCAGGCGCACCCCCCGCCGTGGGCGTAGCCGGTGAGTCGCGTCGGGGTGGCGGTGCTCATGGCGCCATCCTGCGCCGCCGCTAGAGCGCGCGCAGCCCCTTGAGCACCCGGGCCATGACCGCGCGGTCCGGGCCGTTCCCGGGCCCGATCCGGTCGAGGGTGCGGTGCACGGTCAGCGTCCCGTCGTCGGCCATGTCGCCGATGAGGATGCGGGCCACGCCGAGCGGCACCCGCATCAGGGCGGCGACCTCGGCGACCGAGCGCGGGCCGTCGCACAGGTCGCTGATCACGCGGTGCTCCGGGTCGTCGAGCGGCCGGCGCGGCGAGGGGATCGACACGAGGGTCTCGACGCGCAGGTCGGCGCGCGCGTGCGTCCGTCCGCGGGTGCGCACGTAGGGCCGGACCGAGACCCGGGGCTCGATCCCCTCCACCCGGTTGCGCAGCTCCGCGAGGTGCATCGGGGCGGTCGGGGCGTCGTCGTCGGAGCGGCCGCCGGACGGGCGGGGCCCGGAGCGGCCCGGCTCGGACCCGCGGGGGTCGGCCGAGCGGGCGCCCGCCCACCAGGCGTCGGACCACGACGTCCGCGGCGCCGGGATCGCGCCCCGGCCACCCGCCGCGCCCCGGCCGAGCTCCACACGCCGGCGGACGGGGGCGGCCTGGGCCCGGACGGCGGCGTCCTGGGCGGCCTCTCGATTCGCCTGTCGCCGCGCGCGGCGGGCACGCGAGTCGAACCGCGCGCCGGTCCGCCCGACGAGCGGGTCCCCGACGTCGGGTGTGGGTTCGCCGGTGACCGCGCCGCCGGCCGGTGTGCGGTCCGGCCACGGGACGGGCAGCGGATGCGACGACGCGCCGGCCGGCGGCGCGGACGCGGCGGCGGACGGCCCGGGCGGCAGCGCGAGGGGCGCGCGGTTCGACTCGCGGGCCCGGCGCTCGCGGCGGGCGTGGGAGGCGAAGCGGGCCCCGGTGCGGCCGACGAGCGGGTCCGCGGCGGCGCCGTCCGGAAGGAGCGGCACCTCGGGTTCGCGGGCGCGCCCCGCGTCGGTCCCGTCGACCTCGTCGGAGCGCGCCTCGGCGTCAGCGCGGCGCGGGAAGCGGGCCCCCGTCCGCCCGACCCCCTGTCGGCCGCGCAGCACTCCGCGACGCCCGCTCTCGTCGCTCCCGTCGGTCACGCCGTGTGCCCGCTTTCCGTACCATCAGTGAATTCCGCCGTGACAACACGATCGGGTCACGTCACCGTACGGGCTCGAGGCGGTGAGCGTCACCCTCCGTGGAACGGATCACGCGAACAGTCGGGTGAGGGGCGGCCGATCGGGCGACGGGGCTCCTGCTCGCGCAGGGCCGGGATCCGGGCGGCATGCGCCGTCCGGGACTAGGCCGTTCCGGTGAGCCGAGGAGCTCCCGCGCATCTGCGCGGCGGGCCGAGGACTACTCTGAAGGTGGCCCTGCCTCTGACCTCTCGGCAGGGCTCATCTCGACGGAACCCGGGGTCAGCGTCGTTCCACCCGGTCCGCCGGGACGCCGGCTCCGGGTTCCGTTGCGCCTGCTCACGGACTCGTTCCGGCGTCCACCACCCGGGCCCGCTGCCCGCCGAACGCGACCACGTCGCCCCCGGCGAGCTGGCGCCCGCGGCGTGTCTCGGCCCGGCCGTTCACGGTCACCTCCCCGGCGGCGACCACGTCCTTGGCGTCCGCGCCGTGCTCCACGAGGCCGGACAGCTTGAGGAACTGACCGAGGCGGATCGTCCCGGCCACGTCGACGTCCCGGACCGGTGTGCTGGCTCCCACCCGGCCATCCTCCCAGCGCGGATCTGGTCCACTGGCCGACGTGCCCCCGGCCCCCGTCCTGCTCGTCGTCGCCGGCGTCGCCGCGGGGCTCACGGGCTCGATGGCGGGTCTGGCGTCGCTGTTCTCCTACCCGGCGCTGCTGGCGGTCGGGCTCCCCCCGACGGTCGCCAACCAGACGAACACGATCGCGCTGGCGAGCGCGAGCATCGGGTCGATCGCCGGCTCCCGCCCCGAGCTCCGCGGCCAGCGCGCCCGCGTGATGCGGCTGCTCCCGCTCACGGTGCTCGGCGGGGTGATCGGCGGGGCCCTGGTGCTGGTGACCCCGTCGGACACGTTCGCCCTGATCGTCCCGTTCCTCGTGGGTGGCGCCTCGCTCGTCCTGCTCCGCCCGCCGCGGCCCGTGACGCCGGGCACCGCCCGGGCCGACGGCCGGCCCGGGCCCGCGACGGTGCTCGGCGCGATCGCCATCGGCGTCTACTCCGGGTACTTCGGCGCCGCCGCGGGGGTCCTCATGCTCGCGCTGCTCTCCCGGTTGCTCGCCGACACGCTGGTGCGGGTCAACGCGGTGAAGAACGTGCTCCTCGGGGCCTCGAACGCCGTCGCGGCCGTCGGGTTCATCGTGCTCGGTCACGTGGTGTGGAGCGCCGCGATCCCCCTGGCCGCCGGGCTGCTCGTCGGCAACTACACCGGGCCCGCCATCGCGCGGCGCCTCCCGCCGAGGGTGCTGCGGGTCGGCATCGCGGTCGCCGGCCTGGTGCTCGCGGTGGTGCTGTTCGTCGACGCCGTGCGGGGCTGACCCCGACGACCGTCCCGACGACCCTCCCGACGACCCTCCTGACGACCCGGAGCGCTACGACCCGGCGAGCTGGCGCTTGACCTCGGTCGACACCCGCTTGCCGTCCGCCCGCGACCCCACCTGCGGCTGGACGACCTTCATGACCTGCCCCATCTGGCGGGGTCCCTCCGCGCCGGTCTCGGCGATCGCGGCGGACACCAGCGCGCTGAGCTCGTCGTCGGTGAGGGGCTGCGGGAGGTACTCGGCGAGCACCTGCTCCTCGGCCCGCTCCCGCGCGGCGAGCTCGGTGCGGCCGGCGCCGTCGAACGCCTCGGCCGACTCCCGGCGCTTCTTCGTCTCGCGGGTCAGCACGCCCATCACGTCGTCGTCGGAGAGGTCGCGGTGGGCGTCACCGGCCGTCTCCGCGGTGGACACCGCGGTCAGGGCCATCCGCAGCGTCGCGACCCGGACCTCGTCGCGGGCCTTCATCGCGGCGGTCAGGTCGCTGCGCAGCCTCTCCTTGAGCACGCCGACCAGCGTAGCCCGGTGGCGCCACCGGGTTGAGCGGTCAGGTGAGCGCCCGGACCAGCGGCATCGGCATGACCCGCAACGCCCGCCCGAGCACCGCCCAGGGCCACCGGGGCACGTAGGCGTGGCCCGGGCGGCGCTCGATCGCCGCCACCATCGCCCGCACGCCGGTGGGCGCGTCGACCGCGAACGGCATGGTCATGCCCTCGTTGAGGTCGGTCCGGATGAACCCCGGGGCGAGCTCGGTGACGGCGATGCCGGTCCCGACCACGTCGGCCTGCACGCCCTCCACGAAGGTGTGCAGTCCCGCCTTCGTCGCGGCGTAGACCGTCGACGAGCCCCGGAGGCCGCGGTCGGCGGCCACCGAGGTGACGACCACCAGGTGCCCCGACCCCTGCTCCCGGAAGATCGCCATGGCGGCCTCGCACTGGGCGATCGCCGCGACGAAGTTGGTGCGGGCGGTCGCCAGGTTCGCCCCCGGTCGCCCGCTGCCCACGGGCCGGCCGCCGCCGACGCCCGCGTTGACGATCACGCGGTCGAGGCCGCCGAGCTCGTCGCGCATCGCCGGGACCACTCGCGCGACGGCCTCGTCGTCGGTGACGTCGAGGGTCGCGGTCCGGACGACCGGCGCCCCGGGGCGTGCGGTCAGCTCGGCCGCCAGCGCCTCGAGGCGGTCCGCCCGGCGCGCGACGAGGGCGAGGTCGTGGCCGCGCGCGGCGAGCTCCCGCGCCATGCCCGCGCCGAGCCCGGAGCTGGCGCCCGTGATCAGTGTCCGCACGGCGCCATGAGATCACCGGTGCGCGACGACGTTCACCACGACCCCGCCCGGCGTGCGGACGAAGAAGCGGCGCACGCCCCACGGCTCGTCGGTCGGCGGGTGCTCGACGCGCAGTCCCGAGTCCAGCGCCCGCGCGTGCAGCGCGTCCACCGTGGCCGGGCCGTCGACCTCCACCGACACCGCCGCGTCCACCGGGGCGGTCGCGTCGCGGGACACGAGCTGGACCTGGACGGGCTGGGTCGCCCCGGCCGCGCGGTGGTTGACGACCCAGCCCTGGTCCATCGCGGTCTCCAGCCCGAGGAGGTCGGTCCAGAAGGGCGTGTCGACCTGCGGGTCGGCGACGGCGAGGTTGGCGACGACGCGCCGGACCGGGGTGCTCATGGCCGTCAGGGTCCCCGACGGCGGGTGCGTCCGGCTTGGACGGATCCGACCCTCAGCCCCGCACCCCGGCGAGGACCCGCGCGCCCGGCAGCGCCCGCGCCCGCTGCATCGTCACCAGGCCCTGCACGCCGAGGCTCACCGCGATGAACAGCAGCACGCTCGAGGCGTCCACGGCGTCGGCCGAGGGCGCGATCGCCCGCGCCAGCAGGTCGAGCCCGATGTGGATCGCGATCCCGACGATCCACAGCGCCGCCGTCAGCGCGTGCCCCTGGGTGTACACGGCGCCGTCGCGGACCCAGAGCTTCACGGTCGCCGCCCGCACCAGGCCGAGCGCCGCACCGATCACCAGGCCGGCGACCAGGAGCGTCCAGCCGACCACCGACACCGGGTGTGCCGCCGCGCTCGAGGCCACCTCGACGAGGCCGACGACCCCGAGGATCCCCGCGACCCGCAACCGTCGCGCCGTGAACTGCCGCACCCGGAGCTGGTTGACGAGGATCCAGCCCAGCACCGCGATCCCGATGATGATCTGCAGCGGCCCGCTCATCGTCGCTCTCCCCGTCCTCCGCGGGCCCGTCCGGCCCGGATGTGATCAGGTTCGTCGCCGCCGGGGCACCGGGCGTCCACCCGCGGGTGGAGACGGGGTGGAGGACGGGTGTGCGCGCGCGGGCGGAGGTCCAGACTCGACTCCCGTGACGGTGCGCAGCGCAGGGACGGAGGTCCCGACGGCGGGCGCGGAGACCGGCGGGACCGGTCCCGGCCGGCCCGGGCCCGCCCTCCGACCGGAGCCGGCCCCGCGGCCGGCGTTGCAGACCGCCGGGGTGCCCACGCCCCGCCCCACCTCGCGGGCGGCGCGACTCGTCCGCACCGGCCGCCCGGTCCTGTGGCTGACCGTGGCCGCCGGCACCGTCTGGCCACTCACCCCGTCGGCCGTCGTCGCGGCCCTGGTCGCCCTGGTCGGCGCCGCCTGCGCGGTCGTCGCGGCCCGCGACCCGCGGATCCCCTCCCCCAGCGGTGAGGGCGAGCGGTGGCGGACGCTGCTGCTCTCGCTGTGCGCGGCGATCGGGTTGCTCGCGATCGTCCTCGAGCCCCGCGGGGCCGGGTACGTCTGCGCGCTGGTCGCGGGGGCGCTCATCGGCCGGCTCGTCATCGACCCGCGCCTGATCTGGGGGTTCTCGGCCCTGGCGGGGCTCGGCGTCGGAGTCGTGCTCGCGCTCGTGAACGGCGCGCCCTGGCTGCTGCTCGTCGGTCTCGCCGTCCCGGCCCTGGCCTCCCGCTCGCTCGACCGCGCCCGCCTGCACCGCGAGCACGCCCGCGTGCTCGCCCTGCTCGCCGAGCGGGACGCCCTGCGCGAGGTCGAGCTGGCCGCGGCCGCGGGGCAGGAACGCGCGCGGATCGCCCGCGACCTGCACGACGTCCTCGCCCACACCCTCTCGGGCCTCTCGCTGCACCTGCAGGGCATCCGCGCGGTGGCCGCCAAGCGCCTCGGGGCGCAGGACCCGGTGATCGTCGCCGTCGACCGGGCCGCCGATCTCGCCCGCACCGGCCTCGCCGAGGCCAAGGAGGCGGTCGCCGCGCTGCGCGACGACGCCGGGTCGACCGCGCCCCGCCTCGCCGAGCTGACCGCCCTCGCCGCGGACCACGGCGCCGGGCTGACCGTCACCGGCGACCTCGACGCGCTCCCCGACCGCCTGCGGGAGACGGTCTTCGCGACCGTCCGCGAGGCCCTGACCAACGTCGGACGGCACGCGCCGGGGGCGGCCGCGACGGTGGCCGTGCATGTCGGTGACGCGGTCGAGGTCCGGGTGGCCGACGACGGCCCGGCGGCGGACTCCGTCGCCGACCCCGACGCGGACCCCGGTGCGCGCGGCGACGTCGGCGGCGGGCAGGGGCTCGTCGGATTGGCGGAGCGCGCGGCGCTGGTCGGCGGGACGCTCGAGACCGGCCCGCACGAGCGGGGGTGGCGCGTGAGCCTGCACGTGCCGCGGACGGACGGGACGGCCCCGTGACCTCCTCGGGCGTGCTGCGCGTCGTGCTCGCCGACGACCAGGCCGTGGTCCGCGACGGCCTCGCCCTGCTGCTCTCCGCCGCCGACGACCTCGAGGTCGTCGCCACCGCGCCGGACGGGACGGCCGCGGTCGAGGCGGTGCTCGCGGCGCGCCCCGACGTCGCGCTGGTCGACCTGCGCATGCCCGGGCTCGACGGCGCGCAGGTCACCGAGGCGGTCCGCCGCGAGGCGCCCGAGGTCCGCGTCCTGGTCCTCACGACCTACGCCGACGACGACGCCGTGCTGCCCGCCCTGCGGGCGGGCGCGGCCGGCTACCTCACCAAGGACACCACCGGGGAGGCGCTGCTCGCGGCGATCCGGACGGTGGCCGCGGGCGGGGCGGTGCTCGACGCCGCGGTGCAGCGGCGGCTGGTCGACCTCGCCGGGACCCCGGCGACCTCCCGGCCGCCGGAGCCCGATCTGCCCGAGGGCCTCACCGCGCGGGAGGTCGACGTGCTGCGCCTGGTCGCGGAGGGCCTGTCGAACGCCCAGACCGCGTCACGCCTCGTCGTCAGCGAGGCCACCGTCAAGACGCACGTCAACCACCTGATCTCCAAACTCGGCGTCGACGGCCGGCCCGCGCTCGTGGCGTGGGCCTGGCGGCACGGCGTCACTTCGGGCTGACGCAGGCACGAGCCCTACAGGCCCAACGTCTTCCCGATGATGTCGCGCTGGATCTCGCTGGTGCCGCCGTACACCGTCGAGACGACCGACTGCCGCAGCAGCCGCTCCATGCCGTACTCCGTGGCGTAGCCGTAGCCGCCGAGCATCTGCATGCCCTCCAGCGAGAGGTGCTTGGCGAGCTCGGTGGCCTTGAGCTTCGCCATCGACGCCTCCTTGGGGAAGAGCGCCGTCGGGTTCGCGTCGATCGTGTGCGCGGTGTCGTGCACGAGCAGCGTGGTCGCGGCGAGCTCGGTCGCGTTGTCGGCGATCCGGTGGCGCATCGCCTGGAAGGTGCCCACCGGTCGCCCGAACTGCTCGCGCTGCTTGACGTAGGCGAGCGTGTCGTCGAAGGCGCGGCGCCCGAGGCCGAGCATCAGCCCGGCGAGGATCATCCGCTCCAGGTTCAGCCCGGCCATGAGCTGGCGCCAGCCCTGGCCCTCGGTCCCGACGACGGCGTCGGCGGGCAGCCGGCAGTTGGTGAAGTAGAGGTCGTTGACCTCCTTGCCGCCCATCGTCTCGATGCCGCGCATCTCGAGGCCCTCGGCGTCGGTGGGGACGACGAACATCGTCAGTCCATCGTGCTTGCCGCCCTCGGTCGAGGTGCGCGCGACGAGCAGGATGTGGGAGGCGATGTGGGCGTTGGAGCACCACGTCTTCTGGCCGTCGACGAGCCAGCCGTCCTCGGTCTTCGTCGCCTTGCACGTCAGGCCGCCGACGTCGGACCCCGCGCCGGGCTCGGACATCGAGATCGACAGGACGTCGCCGCGGCAGACCCGGCCGAGCAGGTCCTGCTTCTGCGCCTCCGACCCGAACTTCTGGATCGCCGCCGCCGTGATGATCGTCGTCCCGAAGCCGCCGATCGGGGCCTGGTGGTAGGCGGTCTCCTCGAGGAAGACGAGCAGGTCGGTCATCGAGCCGTCGGCGCCGCCGTAGGCCTCGGGCAGCGCGATCCCCAGCCAGCCGAGGTCGGCCATCTTGCGGTAGACCACGTCGCTGTGCGGGCCGTCGACGGTCAGCCGGTCGCGGGCCGCCTTGTCGGGGATCTCGCGGCGCGCGAACTCGGCGATCGCGGTGGCGAGGGCGGTCTGCTCCTCGGTGAGCGTGACGGGCATGTCGGGTCCTCTCGAGCGGGTCAGTCGGTGGGCGCGGGCTCGGCGAAGAGGCCGATCGCGTCGAGGTGGGCGAGCAGCAGGTCACGCCCGTCGAGGACGTGGCGGGACATGGCGTCGCGGGCGCCGTCGGTGTCGCCGGTCGAGATCGCACCGATCAGTTCGGCGTGCGAGCGCCGCGTGGCCGTCCGCCAGGCGGCGCTGGCGGTGTAGAAGCGCGGCGGCAGGTAGCGCTCCGCGCAGCCGGCGAGCCAGGCGAGCTTGCGGGACGCGGCGGCCCGGTTCACCGCGGCGTGGAAGTCGTGCTCGGGGTGCGCGAGCGCGAGACCGACCTCGTCGGGGTCCCCGCCGGCCGCGCAGGCCTCGACCAGCCGGCCGACCTCGGCGTCGTGCTCCCGCAGCGCCGTCACGTCCCCCGGGCCCGCCGCGGCGGCCGCGCGCGCCGCCAACTCGCCGGTGAGGTGGGCCTGGGCGTCGAAGAGATCGGCGACGTCCCCGCGGGCCATCGGCGCGACCACGTACCCGCGCCGCGGTAATGCCCGCACCATGTCGTCCGCGCGCAGCGACTGCAGCGCCTCGCGCACCGGGGTCTGGCTGACCCCGAGCTCGTCGCCGAGCCGGTCCACGCGCAGGAACGTCCCCGGGGCGAGCTGCCCGGAGAGGATCCGGTCACGCAGCAGCAGGGCGACGCGGTCGGGCAGGGCCGTCGTCTCACCGACCCGCTGCCACGATCCGCGTTCCGTCCCCGACGACGCAACCATGGCGGCACCGTATCCTATCGAATATAGGATCGACAGCCCTCGAGACCGGTCGCGCCCCGTCCCGGGATGCCGCCCGTCGGGGGCGGCACCACCCTGATCGGGTGCGCATCATCGCGATCGAGGAGCACGCGCTCCCGAAGGACCTGCACGTCCCCGGCGGGATGGGCTCGGCCATGCCGGGCCTCCTCGACCAGCTCGACGACCTCGGCGAGGGTCGCCTCGCGGTGATGGACGCCGCCGGGGTGGACGTCCAGGTCCTGTCCGTCATGGGGCACGGCATCCAGGAGGCGGGCGCCGCGGGCGTCGACCTCGCGCGGGCTGCGAACGACCGGCTCGCCGGGGCCGTCGCGGAGCACCCGGACCGGTTCGGCGCGTTCGCCACGCTGCCGCTCGGCGACCCGGCGGCCGCGGCCGAGGAGCTGCGACGGACCGTCGGCGACGCGGGCTTCGTCGGCGCCATGGTGTTCGGCCAGACCCACGGGCGGTTCCTCGACGACCCCGAGTTCGCGCCGGTCCTCGCCACCTGCGCCGAGCTGGGCGTGCCGCTCTACCTGCACCCCGCGCCGCCCCCGCCCGCCGTCGCCGAGGTCTACTACGCGCGGCTGCCCGAGCGTGCGGGGGCCACGCTGGCGACGGCGGGCTGGGGCTGGCACGTCGAGACCGGGATGCACGTCCTGCGCCTCGCGGTCACGGGCACCTTCGACGCGCACCCGGATCTGCGCCTCGTCGTCGGGCACATGGGCGAGAACCTGCCGTTCTCGCTGGCCCGCGCCGACGAACGGCTCAGCACCTCGACCGCCGGTGAGCGATCGGTCTGGGACACGGTGCTCGACCAGGTGCTCATCA
>NZ_JBVPVA010000561.1:0-8069 GCF_055612215.1 Actinomycetospora sp.
GAGAAGATGATCTTCGCGCCGTACATCTCGAGGAGCTGGCGGCGCTCGGCGGAGGTGTTCTCCGGCATGACGCACACCAGGTCGTAGCCCTTGAGCTTCGCGGCCATCGCCAGCGAGATGCCGGTGTTGCCCGAGGTGGGCTCGAGGAGCGTGCAGCCGGGCGTCAGCAGCCCGTCCTCCTCGGCCTTGGTGATCATGCGCAGCGCGGGGCGGTCCTTGATCGAGCCCGTGGGGTTGCGGTCCTCGAGCTTCGCCCAGAGCCGCACGTGCGGGGCGGGCGAGAACGAGGGCAGCCCCACCAGCGGGGTCTCGCCCAGGGCATCGATCAGGGAGTCGTACCGCGCCATCGGGTGCTCCAGAGAAGGGGGAGGGCTCAGCGCCCGCCGGCGACCGCGGGCAGGATCGTCACCGTGCCGCCGTCGGGCACCTGCGCGTCGAGGCCCCCGGCGAAGCGGACGTCCTCGTCGTTGACGTAGACGTTCACGAAGCGGTGCAGCGCGCCGTCGGTGACCAGCCGGTCCTTGATGCCGGGGTGGTTCGCCTCGAGATCGGTGATGACCTCCTGCAGCGTCGACCCGTCGGCCTTGACCTGCTTCTCCCCACCGGTGTGGGTGCGCAGGATCGTCGGGATCGAGACGGTGGCGGACACGGCGTTTCCTCCTGGGATCACGTTCGGACTCTTCGACGAACAGCGTCGCACGCGGGCCCGTTGTTCCGGGACCTCGACGGCGAGGGTCAGCCCTGGGCGGGGGGGACGTCGCCCGCGCCGGTGTGGGAGAACATGTAGTTCTCGACGACCTGGATCTCGTCCTCGACGACCTCGCCGTCGGGACCCAGCAGGAACGACCGCAGGTCGGGCTCGGCGTCGGGACCGCTCAGCGCGACGATCGCGAAGTGCACCCCGGGCTGCAGGCCCATGTACTCGATGTCCTTGACCGAGGGGTACGCCTCGGGCAGGCCGGAGTCGGTCATCGGGCGCCGCGGGACCCGGGTGTGGGAGTGGAAGACGACGATCGGCTCCTCGTCGTTCTCCAGGGCCTGCTTGTGGACGGCGAACTGCTCGCGGGAGTCGAACCGGTAGTCGCTGCCGCGGGCCTCGGCGTCGTCGGCGTTGGTCATCGGCACGTAGCGCTCGGGCCGGTCGCTCTCCTCCGGGCCCAGCAGCTGCCCGCACGCCTCGCGCGGGTGGTCGCGGCGCGCGTGGGCCACGATCTCCTCGACGAGGTCGGCACGGATGACCAGCACGACGCCCACCCTACGTGGCCGCCGGGGCGCGGACAGCGCGACGTGAGGCGCCCGACGTCTCAGCGCATCAGCACCGTGACCAGCGAGTCCTGCAGCCAGGTCAGCCAGTGGTAGACGGGCAGGTGGTCGGTCCGCGGGTCGTCGGGCGGGAGCTGCTCGGGCATGTCCTCGCTCACCTCGAGCGCAGTGCCCAGCGCGAGGCGCACGTCGTTCACCGCCGTCAGCCACGCCTCGGCCTGCGGCACCGTCAGCTCGACGCGGCCCCCACCGGCCGGGAGCGAGGCGAGCAGCGTGGCGATCGCGTCGCGCTTGGCCTCGATGAGCTCCGGCTCCCGCACCGAGCGCAGCGCCGCCGCGAGCGCGGCCCCGTCGGAGCCACCTGGGCCGCCCGAGCCGCCGGGGCCGCCGCCGTCGTGACCGGGGTCGGCGTCGGGGCGGTGGAAGTCCGGGAGCAGCCGGGCGAGCACCGGGTCGTCCGGCGCCGTCGAGGGCCCGGTGCGGATGCCGGTGAGCGCGGACAGCTCGTCGCTCGGGGACGCGTCCGCCCGGCCGGAGAGCATGTCGTCGACCTGCCCGACCAGCCCGCGCAGCACCGAGGCCTCGGGCGGGTCGAGGACGGCGACGAAGCGGGCCCGCTCGCCGCGGCCGTGGCGTCTCCAGGTGCGCACGGGCTACGACGACCGCTGCATCGTCGCCCACAGGCCGGCCGCGTGGAGCTTGGCCACGTCGCCCTCCACCTTCTCCCGGCTACCCGACGACACCGTCGCCCGACCCAACTGGTGCACGTCCATCATCAGCGCGGTCGCCTTGGCCTTGTCGTAGCCGAAGAGCTTCTGGAAGACCCAGGTCACGTAGGACATGAGGTTCACCGGGTCGTTCCACACGATCGTCTGCCACGGGGTGTCCGCGTCGACGAGCTCCTCGGGACGCTCCTCCACGGTGGTCGCCGGCTCGGCGGGCGCCGACAGCCGTGCGACCGGACCGGCTCCCCAGCCGCCCTGTCCGACGTGCACGCGCATGTCCCCATCGTCTCAGCTCCGGCGGGGTGGTCGCACCCGCCCTCGACCGCATCCGGCCCCTAGGCTGGCCGGATGACGAGCGGGACCGCCCTGATGACGGACCGGTACGAGCTGACGATGCTCGACGCGGCACTCGCCGACGGCACCGCGCATCGTCGCTGCACGTTCGAGGTGTTCGCGCGCAGCCTCCCGCACGGGCGCCGGTACGGGGTCGTCGCGGGCGTGGCCCGGCTGATCGAGGCCCTCGGGCGGTTCGGCTTCGGCGACGAGGAGCTCGACGCACTGCGCGCGACGGGGTCGATCTCCGACCGCACGCTGGAGCACCTGGCCTCGACCCGGTTCGGCGGGGAGATCCTCGGCTACCCCGAGGGCGAGCTCTACTTCCCCGGCTCGCCGATCCTCTCGGTGACCGGGACCTTCGCCGAGTGCGTGCTGCTCGAGACGCTCGTGCTCTCGATCCTCAACCACGACTGCGCGATCGCCTCGGCCGCCGCGCGGATGACGACGGCGGCCGCGGGGCGCCGGCTCATCGAGATGGGGTCGCGGCGCACGCACGAGGAGGCGGCCGTCGCGGCCGCGCGCGCGGCGTACCTGGCCGGGTTCGACGCCACGTCCAACCTCGAGGCCGCCGCCCGCTACGGGGTCCCGACGACGGGCACCTCGGCCCACGCGTTCACGCTGCTGCACGACTCCGAGGAGGAGGCGTTCCGCGCCCAGGTGGACTCCCTCGGCGTCGGGACCACGCTGCTCGTCGACACCTACGACATCACCGCGGGCATCGAGACCGCGGTGCGCGTCGCGGGCCCGGAGCTCGGCGCGGTGCGGATCGACTCGGGCGACCTCGGCGTCATGGCCCAGCGCGCCCGCGCCCAGCTCGACTCCCTGGGCGCCACCTCGACGCGGGTGGTGCTCTCCGGCGACCTCGACGAGCACGCCATCGCCGGGCTGCGCGCCGAGCCGGTGGACGCCTACGGGGTGGGCACCTCGGTGGTCACCGGCTCGGGCGCCCCGACCGCGGGGATGGTCTACAAGCTCGTGGAGGTCGAGGGCCGGCCGGTGGCGAAGCGCTCGTCGTCGAAGGAGTCCCGGGGCGGCGCGAAGTCGGCGGTGCGCCGGCACAAGCCGACCGGGACGGCGACCGAGGAGGTCGTGCACCGCCGCGAGCACGCCGTCGAGGTGGGCGAGCACGACCGCGTGCTGCCGATCGAGCTGGTCAAGAGCGGCGAGCCGGTCAGCGGGCTCCCCACCCTCGCGGACGCGCGCGAGCACCTGCGCGCCAACCTCGTCGCGATCCCGTGGGAGGGGCTCAAGCTCTCCCGGGGCGAGCCGGCGATCCCGACGACGTTCCTCGACTGATCGGCGCGGCTACCCTGCCGCCATGGCGCGGGCCCTGATCGTGGTGGACGTCCAGGTCGACTTCTGCGAGGGCGGGTCGATGGGGGTCGCGGGGGGCGCGGCGACCGCGGCGGCGATCAGCGCGCACCTGACCGCCGAGCACGGTCGCTACAGCCACGTCGTCGCCTCGCGGGACTACCACGAGGAACCGGGCGACCACTTCTCCGAGGCGCCGGACTTCGTCGACAGCTGGCCGGTGCACTGCCGGATCGGCGAGCCGGGCGCCGCGTTCCACCCCGAGCTCGACGTCGCGTCCCTCGAGGAGGTGTTCTCGAAGGGCCGACACACCGCGGCGTACTCGGCGTTCGAGGCCGCGTCACGGTCCGGGGCGACGCTGACCGACTGGCTGCGCGCCCGCGACGTCGACCTCGTCGAGGTGTGCGGGCTCGCCACCGACCACTGCGTCCGGGCCACCGCCCTCGACGCGGTCCGTGAGGGCTTCAGGACGACGGTGCTGCTCGACCTGGTGGCCGGCGTCCTGCCCGGGACCACCGACCGCGCGCTGGCGGAGATGGCCGAGGCCGGGGTCGAGCTGGCGCGCTCGGCCTGAGCCCGGTCACCGGGTGCCGGCGGGGCGCGAGATCTCCCGGACGCCCACCGCGAAGGCCGCGACGGCCAACGGGAGCGAGACGACGGCCAGCTGGATCGCCTGGGACCGGGCCTCCCCGACCGCGCCGACGACGTTGAACCACACGTCGCAGCACAACAGCGCCCCGGCCGCGGCGGCGACCGCGGGCACCACGGCGGGCCGCCACCGCAGGGCGAACGCGGTCGCGAGGAGCGTGACGGCCTCGGCGACGTCGAGGGTGATCCACGTCGCCTTGAGGTGGTAGGCGTTGGCGACCGGGTCGTGCGCGGACCTCGACCCGGTCCAGGCCAGCACGGCCGCGAGGGCGGCCGCGACGAGGACCGCGGCGAGCACCGGGGACCGGGGCAGCGGCCGGGCCGCCCCGGCGTGGCGGCACGCGAGCACCCCGCAGAGCACGACGATGGGCCCGAGCGCGAGCACGGTGGTGAAGGCGGCGGCGTGCGGGTGGTACGCCGTCCCGGTGACGAGGTGGAAGAACCCGGTGCAGAGCGCGACCACGCCGGTCGCGGCCGTCGTCATGACCAGGTAGGGCGACCCGACGAGGGCCGCGGCGGCGCTGACGAGCAGCCCGAGGGCGATCGTCAGGATCGCGCCCGTGGCCGCGAGCGGCAGGTCGCCCACCGCCGCGGAGCGCGGCTGGACGACGTAGAGGATCGCGATCCACGGCACGAGCAGGAAGCCGGCGCCACCGAACACGAGCGACCACCAGCGGTGGCGGGCGAGGGGCCGCTCCTGGCGCAGCGCGTTCATCGTCGGGTGCCTCCCACAGGGGCAGCCTGCTCCGTCGGGGGCCCGGAGGACATCCGTCGTCCGGCTCTCCCGGGCGCCCGGTCCGGGTGGCGTAGGCGGTTGATCATGGCGAGGGCACCGGCGGGGCGTGCCCGCAGTCGAAGATCATGACTTCGGGAGCGTGTCGCGGCTGCTCTTGGGCGTGTCGCTCCCGAACTCGTGATCATGGTGCGCGAACTCGCCACGGACAGCTCCCGGATTCGCTCGGACGGAGCAACCGTGGCGGTGCCGGGAACCGATGCGCCGCCTCACTACTCTGAACCCCGACGAGGGGGAGGTGGTCGGGCGTGGCGCAGCTCGCGGACGCGGCGGTGTCCGAGGCGCCCTCGGTGGCCGACCTCCTCGCCACCGCCGTCGAGGCGCTCGGCGGCAGCGAGCGCGAGGGCCAACAGGACATGGCGGCCGCCGTCGAGCGGGCGCTGCGCACCGGGGAGCACCTCGCGGTGCAGGCCGGCACGGGCACCGGGAAGTCGCTCGCCTACCTCGTCCCGGCCATCCGGCATGCACTCGAGACCGACCAGGCGGTCGTCGTCTCCACCGCCACGATCGCGCTGCAGGCCCAGCTCGTCGACCGTGACCTCCCCCGCCTGGCGAAGGCCCTCGAGCCGGTGCTGGGCCAGGAACCGTCGTTCGCGATCCTCAAGGGGCGCGGCAACTACCTGTGCCGGCACAAGATCGAGTCAGGGGCGCAGGCGGAGGACCCGGGCGACGAGCAGCTGTTCGACCCGTTCCAGGTCTCGGCGCTGGGCCGGCAGGTCACGCGGCTGCACGAGTGGGCCGAGAAGACGAAGACGGGCGACCGCGACGAGCTCGTCCCCGGCGTCCCCGACCGCGCGTGGCGGCAGGTCAGCGTCACCGCCCGTGAGTGCCTCGGCGCGTCGCGGTGCCCCGTCGCCGAGGACTGCTTCTCCGAGCTCGCGCGGCACAAGGCGGGGCGCGCCGACGTCGTCGTCACCAACCACGCCCTCCTGGCCATCGACGCGATCGAGGGCCGTGCGGTGCTGCCCGAGCACGACGTCGTCGTGGTCGACGAGGCGCACAACCTCGTGGACCGGGTCACGTCCGTCGCCACCGGCGAGCTCACGTCCTCCGGGGCGGCCGCCGCGGCACGGCGCTGCGCCAAGCTCGTCGACCAGGCGCTGTCGGACCAGCTGCTCGACGCCGGCGAGGGCCTCGACACCGTGCTGGCCGACGCCACGGTGGGGCGCTGGGAGGCGATGCCGGAGGCCGTCGGGACCATGCTCGCCGCGATCCGCAACGCCGCGTGGGCGTGCCGGCAGGCCCTCGGTCCGGAGCGGGACAAGACCGCCAAGGACGGCGATGCGGACGCGGCCGCCCGCCGGTTCGCGACCGCGCTGGTCGAGGAGGTCCACGACGTCGCCGGCCGGCTGATCGCGGCGTTCGACCGCGAGGACCCGGCCACGCGGCCCGACGTCGTGTGGCTCTCCGAGCGAGAGCTGAACTCCACGACTGTGCGCACCCTCCACGTCGCCCCGCTGTCGGTCGCGGGCCTGCTCGCGTCGCGGCTGTTCGGGCAGTCGACGGTGGTGCTCACGAGCGCGACGCTCGTGCTCGGCGGCTCGTTCGACGCGCTCGCGCGCCAGTGGGGGCTGCCGGTGAAGGGCGCGACGCCGGTGGTGGCGCCCCCCGACGACGGCGGCGGGCACGGCAACGACCCGGCGACGAACCTGGTCTGGCACGGCCTCGACGTCGGGTCCCCGTTCGCCCACGCCAAGGCCGGCATCCTCTACGTCGCGCGCCACCTGCCCCCGCCGGGGCGCGACGGGCTGTCCGGCGCGATGCTCGACGAGATCGACGGGCTGGTCCGCGCCGCCGGGGGCCGGGCGCTGGGTCTGTTCTCGTCGATGCGCGCCGCGAAGCAGGCCGCCGAGGACCTGCGGGGCCGCTGGGACGGCACCGTGCTCTGCCAGGGCGAGGACGCGACGAACACCCTCGTCCAGAAGTTCGCGGCCGAGACCGGCAGCGTGCTCTTCGGGACGATCTCGCTGTGGCAGGGCGTCGACGTCCCCGGCGAGTCGCTGCAGCTCGTCATGATCGACCGCATCCCGTTCCCGCGCCCCGACGACCCGCTGGTCGCGGCCCGGCAGCGCGCGGTCGACGCCCGGGGCGGCAACGGGTTCCTGACGGTGTCCGCGACGCACGCCGCGCTGCTCCTCGCCCAGGGCGCGGGCCGGCTGCTGCGGGGCACCGGGGACCGGGGCGTGGTCGCGATCCTCGACTCGCGGGTGGCGACGAAGCAGTACGGCGCGTTCATCCGCGGGTCGCTGCCGCCGTTCTGGTCGACGCAGGACCCGGCGGTCGTGCGCGGCGCGCTCGAGCGGCTGCGCGACGGCGCCTGAGGTCGGTCCGAGCTCGCTTCCGGGGGGTGGCCTCAGGCCACGTGGCCGACGTGCAGCTCGACGAGGTCGGAGACGTACCGCGCGCCCTTCACGTCGCCGGGGACGACGAGGCGGGGGCGGGCGAGTGGCCTGCCGTCCTCGGCGGTGGCGACGAGCACCCCGCGGTTGCCCAGGTCCGGGTCGATCTCGCCGTAGGACACGGTCGATGCGTAGCCGTCGGCGCCGGTCGCGGTGACGGCGAGCGCGGCCTGGTCGTTCTTGCGCCCCGGGGTGAGGGCCAGCGCGGTCGTCGGGAGCAGGGCCGAGAGCGGGACCCCGTCCTCGTGGTGGCGTTCGGCGCCCTTCGCGCTCTGGAACGCCACGTCGACCGCGGTGTGGGGACGCGTGGCGAGGGCGGCGGCGTCGAGGGTCGTCGGGGTGGTCACCGCGCCGTCGATCCGCACCGACCCGGGTGCGACGGCGGGAGCGGAGGCGGGCGGGGCGGCCGGTGCGGCCGTCGACGTGGCGCAGCCGCTGAGCAGCACCCCGAGGAGCACGGCCGCGACGCCGACGACGACACGAGACATGGGCCGGTCCCTCCGAGTGATCCGCAGAAGCGGGCTCATCATGCGCTGTGAGCCGCTGATGCGAAAATCGGCACCGGGCCGCCTCGTCGAGGGGCACACCACGCAG
>NZ_JBVPVA010000102.1:0-3326 GCF_055612215.1 Actinomycetospora sp.
CCTGCTCGACGGCCCCCACGGCGTCGTCGACACCGGCCTGCGCCACCCCGACCCGGCCGCGCTCGCCCTCGCCGCCGTCGACGCCTTCACCGCCGTGCGCGACACCGCCTGGCGCGTCCGCGAGCTCGACGAGGCCACCCGGGACGCGCTCGTCGCCGACGTCCGCGACCGCACCACGGCGACCGTCGTGACCCCCGTCCTGACGCCCGGACCGGCCGACCCGACCGCCCTCGGCCCCGGCGAGGACGGCACCCTCGAGGTCCTCCCCCGCCTCGGCGAGCTCGACCTCCCGCTGGTGGCCGCGCTGGTCGGGCTGCTCGACGCGCCCGGCCAGGGCGTCACCCTGCGCGCCACCCCGTGGCGGACCCTCGTCCTGCGCGGCCTGCCCGATCCCGCCGACGCCGCCCGCCGCCTGGACGGCCTCGTCGAGACCGAGCCGACGTCGCCCTGGCGCGGAGTGTCGGCGTGCGTGGGTGCGCCCCGGTGCGCGAAGTCGCACGCCGACGTGCGCGGTGACCTCGCCGCGGCCGTCGCGTCAGGCCACGTCGGAGGCACCGTGCGCCAGCACTGGGTCGGGTGCGGGCGGGCCTGCGGGACGCCGGGTGGACGGGTGGCGGTGATCGAGGCCCTCGCGCCGGACGAGCGCGGGGGCGAACAGCGAGGGGTCTACCGCACGGTGGTCCGCTCGGGAAGGGTGACCGGATGACCTCGGGCAGTGTGGCCCGGCACGGAGGCGTGGTCCACGAGCCCGACTCCCCCGCCGTCCCGGCGTACGTCGCCGACGGTGCGGAGATCTACCGGCGCTCCTTCGCGATCATCCGCGAGGAGGCCGACCTCTCCCACCTCCCCGAGGACGCGCACGACCTCGCCGTCCGCATGATCCACTCCTGCGGGATGACCGACCTCGCCGCCGACACGGTCGTCTCCCCCGGCGCCGTCGCCGCCGCGCACACCGCGCTGCGCGCGGGCGCCCCGGTGCTGTGCGACGCGATGATGGTCGCCTCCGGGATCACCCGACGGTTCCTCCCGGCGGGCAACGACGTCGTCTGCACCCTCAACGACCCCGACGTCCCGGCGAAGGCGGCCCTGCTCGGGACGACCAGGTCCGCCGCCGCGCTCGACCTCTGGCTGCCGCTGCTCGACGGGGCGGTCGTCGCCATCGGCAACGCCCCGACCGCGCTCTTCCGCCTGCTCGAGCTGATCGAGGCCGGGGCGCCGCGACCCGCCGTCGTGCTCGGTCTGCCCGTCGGGTTCGTCGGGGCGATGGAGTCGAAGGCGGCACTGGCGGGGTTCGGGCGGGCCGGCAACGGCACCGCGCTCGAGCACGTCGTCGTGCACGGGCGCCGCGGTGGCTCGGCGATGACCGTGGGCGCGGTGAACGCGCTGGCCCTGGGCGCGGCCGCGTGAACGGGTGCGGGGCGGCCGGGCGGCTGTACGGGGTCGGGGTCGGCCCCGGGGACCCCGGGCTGATGACGGTGCGGGCGGTCGAGCTCATCCGGTCCGCGGACGTGGTGGCGTACCACTGCGCGCGGCACGGGCGGTCGAACGCGCGGGCGATCGCGGCGCAGTACCTGGGCACGCAGGTCGAGGAGGCCCTGACCTACCCGGTCACCACGGAGTCGACCGACGACTACCAGGGCCGCATCGACGCCTTCTACACCGACGCCGCCGCCCGGCTGGCTGCGCACCTCGACGCGGGGCGCGACGTCGTCGTGCTCGCCGAGGGCGACCCGTTCTTCTACGGCTCCTACATGCACCTGCACAAGCGGCTGGCGCACCGCTACGTGGCCGAGGTCGTGCCGGGGGTGACGAGCGTGTCCGCGGCGAGCGCCGCGCTCGGGACGCCGCTGGTGGAGCGCGACGAGGTCCTGACGGTGCTGCCGGGCACGCTGGGCGAGGACGAGCTGGTCCGCCGCCTCGCCGACACCGACGCGGCCGCGGTGATGAAGCTCGGGCGGACGTTCACCGGCGTCCGGGCGGCGCTACGGCGGTCGGGCCGGGCAGACGAGGCCCGCTATGTCGAGCGGGCGAGCACGCCCACCGAGCGCCAGGGTCGGCTCGACGAGGTCGACCCCGCGTCCGTGCCGTACTTCTCGGTCGGGATCGTCCCGTCCCGGGTGCACGTCGAGACGACGGAGGCGGCGCGGGCGGACGGGGAGGCCCGGTCCCTGGCTGCAAGCGAAGCGTCGACGCTTGCAGCCAGTGGCAGTAAAGCCACTCCGTCGACCGGCCCGACCGGCCCGACCGGCCCGACCGGCCCGACCGGCCCGACCGGCGGGATCGTCACCGTCGTCGGCCTCGGCCCCGGCGCCCGCGACCGGCTCACCCCCGAGGCCGCGACCGCGCTGGCCGAGGCGGACGACGTCGTCGGCTATGCCACCTACGTCGCCCGCGTGCCCCCGAATCCCCGCCAGCGCGTGCACGGGTCGGACAACAAGGTCGAGTCCGAGCGCGCCGCCTTCGCCCTCGACCTCGCGCGCACCGGACGGCGGGTCGCGGTCGTCTCCTCCGGCGACCCCGGCGTGTTCGCCATGGCCTCCGCGGTCGTCGAGGTCGCGTCGCAGGACTATCCCGAGGTGCCGGTCCGGGTCGTCCCGGGCGTGACGGCCGCGCACGCCGTCGCCGCCCGGATCGGCGCCCCGCTCGGCCACGACTTCGCCACCATCAGCCTCTCCGACCGCCTCAAGCCCTGGGACGTCGTCGAACGCCGGCTCGCCGCCGTCGCCGAGGCCGACATGGTCGTCGCGCTCTACAACCCGGCGAGTCGCTCGCGGACCTGGCAGGTCGAGGCCGCGCGCGAGGTCCTGCTGAAGTTCCGCGACCCGACGACGCCGGTGATCGTCGGCCGCGACGTCGACGGCCCGGAGGAGTCGGTGCACGTCGTCGAGCTCGGCACGCTCGAGCCGTCCGAGGTCGACATGCGCACGTTGCTCATCGTCGGGTCCTCGCAGACCCGCTGGACCCCGACGGGCGCCGTCTTCACCCCGCGGCGCTACTGAAGGGCCTCCGACTCGGCCGAGGGAGTCACTGCGCGTCGAGCGGATCTCCTCCCCGCCGCGCAGCGGCTCCTTGATCTCACAGACGCGAGGCCCTGGGCGCGGCGCGAGCGGAACCGCGTCATCGTGACGCGGTTCCGCCACCGTCGATCAGGCCGAGGTCAGCTCCGGCGCGGCCGCCGACTCGCGCGCCGCCACCAGCGACTCGTGCGTCGGCGCGTCCGGCACGTGGGCCGGCTTCAGGGCCGCGAACTCCCGCCGCAGCACCGGCACGACCTCCTCGCCCAGCAGGTCCAGCTGCTCGAGGACCGTCTTCAGCGGCAGCCCGGC
>NZ_JBVPVA010000154.1:0-2140 GCF_055612215.1 Actinomycetospora sp.
CCGGCCGAGTACCAGGTGTCCGGCACGCCGGCCGCCCAGGACGACGCCGAGCTCGTGGAGCAGCGCGAGGTGGCGCAGGCATGACGAGCTCCCTCACCCGCCCGACGGCCGAAGCGCTCGTCGGGCGGGTGTGGGAGGCGCTGCGCACGGTGCGCGACCCGGAGCTGGACAACGACGTCGTCTCGCTCGACTTCGTCGCCTCGCTCGAGGTCGACGAGCACCGGGTCGCGCACGTGCGGCTGCGCCTGCCCACGTACTTCTGCGCACCCAACTTCGCGTTCCTCATGGTCGCCGACGCGTGGGACGCGACGTCGACCGTCGAGGGGCTCTCCGACGTCGACGTGGTGCTCATCGACCACTTCGCCGCCGACGCCATCAACCGGGGGGTCGCGGCGCGGGCGGGCTTCGTGCACTCCATGGCCGGTACCGAGGTCGGGGAGGCGGTCGACGAGCTGGACTCGCTGCGCCGCCAGTTCACGGAGCGGGCGCTCATGGCCGGCACCGACCTCGTCGTCTCGCCGCTGGCGCGGGCGGGGCGGACCCCCGAGGAGCTCGCGGCCATGACGCTCGGCGACGCCCCGGCGTCGACGGACCTGACACGACTGCGGGCGCGGCGGCGCGAGCTCGGGATCCCCTCGCAGGACACGGACCCGCTGGTCGTGGACCCGCGCGGGCGCAAGGTCGGCGTCGAGGCGCTGCCGCTGCACCTGCGCAAGGCCCGGTCGTTCCAGGTCGGGGTCGACGCCAACACGAGCATCTGTCGCGGTCAGCTCGCCGTCCGCTACGGCCTGACGTGACGACACCCGGGGGTCCCTCGCGGGCCCCTGCCACCGGAGGACAGGAGGCGATGGCGGCATGACCGGCCAGGCCACGGCGCCGCACACCGTGCGGCGGATCGGCTCGCCCGCCGCGGCGGCCCTCGCCGACCTCGCGGCGATGTTCGACGACCTGCAGACCGTCCTGCTCTGCTGCGAGCGGCTCGTCAGCGAGGTCCGCCCCGGCGTCGGGAAGCAGGTCGACGAGGTCGTCGTCGAGTCCCTGTGGACGACCGCCCTGATCTCCTACTCGCGGTGCTTCGCGGGGGGCGAGCGGGGCATGGGGCTCACCGAGGACGACGTCGAAGGGCTCGAGCTGCAGGGCGAGAAGCTCGCGTGGCACCGGATGCTGCGCAAACTGAAGAAGCACTTCGCCGACCCGGCGGCGAACCCGCGCGAGGAGTTCACCGTCGGGGTGGCGGTCGCCGAGGGCAAGCCGGTCGGCGTGGCGATCACGTCGACGCGGCAGGTGCCCGTGGACGAGCAGACGGTCCGCCAGACGGGGGCGCTCGCGTTCGCGCTGACCCAGCTCGTCGACGCGCGGATCGCCGAGCACCAGGCCACGGTGCTCACCGGAGCGGCGACGCTGTCGGCGAAGGAACTGGAGACCCTCGAGGAGATCGAGGTGAGCGGGGACGGGCGGCCGCCGCCCGGACCCGACGACGAGGCCCCGGGCGACGGAGGAGGAGCGACGTCGTGAGTCAGTCCGCCACGGATGAGCGTTTCAATCCCTGGTCGGTGGTGCACCTGGTCTTCGACCACCTGTGCGCGCAGGGCCTGCACCCGGTGCTCGGCGAGGCGGGTGACCCGTCCGCCCCGGCCGCGGAGCTGTTGCGGTCGCTCGGGATCACCCCGGGCGACCCTTCCTGGGCGCGGGGTCAGGACGCGGAGCAGATCCAGGACCGGCTCGCGGAGATCCGGTCCTTGTTCACGCCGGTGGATCAGGCCGAGGATGCCGAGGGTCGCTGAGATCGAGGGTCGGACGGGAGGACGGGCATGCAGGAGCTGCACCTGGTGACGCTCGTCGTCCACGCGATGACGCGCGAGCCGCTGGCGGTGCTCGGAGACGACGCGGAGGACCGCTGCCTCGTCGTCTCCGTGCGCCCCCCGCAGGCCGAGGTGATGTCGCACGGCCCGCACCCGGCGCGCGACGACGACTCCCGGCTCACCCAGGACCTCGTCGCCGACGTGGCGACCGCGCTCGGGCGCGGGCTCGCGGGCGCCGAGATCACCGACCTCGTCGACGACCGCTTCCGCGCGGTCCTCGTGCTGGACGACGGCACGAGGGTCGCCGCACGGCCCAGCGACGCGCTGGCGATCGCGGT
>NZ_JBVPVA010000159.1:0-1033 GCF_055612215.1 Actinomycetospora sp.
AGTTGGGTGTACGTTCCCAAAGCTAACTTGGGGTATGCCAACTTAAAAGTTTGTGAGTGTCGGAGAGTGTTGCAGTATGGAGAGCGGTGCCGGACGGACATTCCGGGCCAATTCCACATGCGTTCCGCCGGACCCAATGAGGATCGGCAATAGCCGAGTGACGCACGGCAGCTGCCATGCCGTAGACCGCCGGCGCCAGATTACGTCCGGCGCACGTGCCAACGGCCACGTCAGAGTATAGGCGGACAGCCGGCGATAGCCTATAGCTTCGCCTAGGCTCGTATGGGAATAACCCTAAGCTGCGGCAGCCTCGATTGTAGCTCCGGCAGCAGGTATCGACGGCCAGGATGACCCCGGCGTTGATAGTGTGACCAGCGGTCAGCCCATCTAGGACCACCTTGTTTGTGCATGCATTGTTGTTTGTACCTTCGCCTAGATCCGGATCGCCGGAACCTGACACGGATGTGACCGCCGGAGCCTGACACAGCCCGGTGGCCTTGGTTGTTTGTGAGTTGCCGGGACATGATGTGACCCCCGGAACTCAGTAGGTAGACTAGCTTGCACTCAAGACTAGGACTTCACTTCTTGAGTTGTAAGCCCTCGTTTCCGATACAGAAAGGCGCGTGTAGCGACCTGTTTGTGAAGGATCTCTCCTCCTTCGGACCAGCCCCCCTGTTCGTTCTTGCCTTCATTCTCAGCGTGCAATGGCGTGCAAGGAGTCAGTATGATCCATGGCTGGGGGATGAATGGGCTCCGGACTGCCGGGACTGCGGAGGTCGAAGCAACCAGAGTGTGAGAAGTCCATGGCATTGTGGTATGCAAGTCATGTTTAGGAGTGCCCCCACCATTTCGGTTTATCCCCAAAGGTAGACCTCGCGAAGTGTTCGTCGTTAGTTGGGTGTACGTTCCCAAAGCTAACTTGGGGTATGCCAACTTAAAAGTTTGTGAGTGTCGGAGAGTGTTGCAGTATGGAGAGCGGTGCCGGACGGACATTCCGGGCCAATTCCACATGCGTTCCGCCGGACCCAATGAG
>NZ_JBVPVA010000165.1:0-4126 GCF_055612215.1 Actinomycetospora sp.
TACCCGGGGTTGAAGTTCTCCGGGTCCGACCAGGGACGCAGCTCCATCCCCGGGTCCTCGGGCACCGGGGTCACCGAGCGCACCCCGAGCTCGTCCATGTGCCCGAGCAGCCGGCACACCAGGTCGGCGATCAGGTCCGCCCGCAGGGTCCAGGAGTGGCGGAAGTAGCCGAAGACGAAGGCCATGTTCGGCACCCCGGCGATCATGATCCCGCGCCAGGTGGCCCGCTCCGTGAAGTCCACCGGCTCACCGTCGACGGCGAAGGCGATGTCGCCGAAGCACGAGAGGTTGAAGCCCGTGGCCGTGACGATGACGTCGGCCTCGAGCTCCTCGCCCGAGGTCAGCCGGATGTCGGTCTCGGTGAAGGTCTCGATGCCGTCGGTGACGACGGACGCCTTCCCCTCCTTGATCGACGCGAACATGTCGCCGTCGGGCAGCAGCGCGATCCGCTGCTGCCACGGGCGGTAGGCCGGGCTGAAGTGCTTCTCGATGTCGAAGCCCTCGGGGAGGTGCGGACGCATCTCGTCGAGCAGGTACTGGCGGGCCACGTCGGGGGTCTCGAGCGACAGCCGCGTCAGCTCGTTGAACTGCTCGATGTAGGTCCGGCGGAGGATCTCGTAGGTCCACTCCTCCGGGATGTCGAGCGCCCGCAGCTGGACCGCGAGCTCGTGCGTCTTCGGCGCGGCGATCATGAACGTGGGCGTGCGCTGCAGCATCGTCACGTGCGCGGCGGACTCGGCCATCGCCGGGACGACCGTCGCGGCCGTGGCCCCGGAGCCGATGACGACGACGCGCTTGCCGGTCCAGTCCAGGTCCTCGGGCCAGCTCTGCGGGTGCACGATCGTCCCGGTGAAGCGCTCGCGGCCCGGGAACTCCGGGACGTAGGGCTCGTCGTGCTTGTAGTAGCCCTGGCACATCCACAGGAAGTCGCAGCTCAGCTGCAGCGACTCGCCGGTGTCGGTGCGCTGGACGTCCACGGTCCACCGCTTGTCCGCCGACGACCAGCTCGTGGCGACGACCTTGTGCTGGTAGCGGGTGACCTCCTTGAGGCCGTCCTCCTCGATGACCTCGTCGAGGTAGGCGAGGATCTCCTCGGAGCTGGCGATCGAGGGCCCGCGCCAGGGCTTGTGCCGGTAGCCGTACGTGAACAGGTCGGAGTCCGAGCGCGCCCCCGGGTAGCGGTGGGTCCACCACGTCCCGCCCCGGTCGGGGTGGGTGTCCAGGATCGCGAAGCTGCGGTCGGGGAAGCGTTCGCGCAGGTGGTGGCCGGCGCCGATGCCGGCGACACCGGCGCCGACGACGAGGACGTCGACGTGCTCGACGGCGCCGTCCCCGCCGGGGTGGGTCTCGGGTCGGGTCTCGGTGACGGTCATGGGGTCCTCCTGGGGATCGGGGTCAGCGGGTGAGGACGGGACGCAGCGCGGCCACCGCGTCGTCGACCATCCGGGCCCCCGACGGCGTCGCGCCGAGCGTCCAGAGGAAGCCGTGGATCATGCCGTCGTAGCGCTGCGCGGTGACCTCGTTGCCGGCCTCGCGCAGCGACTCCGCGTAGGCCTCCCCCTCGTCGCGCAGCGGGTCGAACTCGGCGGTGGCGACGAAGGCGGGCGGGAGGTCGGCGAAGCTCGCGGCGCGGGCCGGGAAGACCGTCTGGTCCTTGTCCGGGTCGGTCGCGCCCAGGTAGTGCGCCCAGAACCACTGCATCGTCGCGCGCTGCAGCAGGTAGCCCTCGCCGTTCTCGGCGTGGGACGGGGTGGTGAACGCGAAGTCGGTCACCGGGTAGATCAGCAGCTGGAAGGCGATGGCCGGGCCGCCACGGTCGCGGGCCTCGAGTGCGACGGCCGCGGCGAGGTGCCCGCCGGCGGAGTCCCCGCCGACGGCGAGCCGGGCCGGGTCGACGTCCAGCTCCTCGGCGTGCTCGGCGACCCACGCGGTCGCCGCGTAGCAGTCGTCGAACGCCGCGGGCTGACGGTGCTCGGGGGCGAGGCGGTAGTCGACGGACACGACGACGACGTCGGCGGCGTTGGCGATGGTCCGGCACGGCCGGTCGACGGTCTCGATGTCCCCGATGACCCAGCCGCCGCCGTGGAAGTACAGCAGGACGCCCCGGGTCTTGCGGCCGTGCGGCACGTAGATGCGTACCGGGATGTCTCCCGCCGGGCCCGGGAGCGCCCGGTCGGAGACGGTCCCGACCTCCTCCGCGGGGGGCTGGAGGTCCAGGAACGCGGTCGTGGCCTGGCGGGCCTGCGGCACCGTCATGCACTCGAAGGGCGGGGTGCCCTGTTCGGACAGCGCGTCGAGCAGGGCCTGGGCCTCGGGGTGCAGGGGCACGGGGTCTCCTCACGGGTACGTAGGCGGACGACCACCCACCGTGAGCCAGGACACACTTCTCCGCATCGTCCCCGGGAGACGAACCGGGACGCGCGAGTTGTCGATTCGGGGCGCGGCCGGGGTTACCGTCACCTGGGGCCGTCGGGGGCCCGGGACCACGAGGTGGTGGGCGCGTGCAGGTGCGGACCGGCTCGCTCCCCGGCCGGGGTGACGAGGTCCTCCGCCGCGACCGGCGGGTCGCCGAGGTCGCCGCCGGGCTCGCCGTGCACCGCGACGAGATCAGCGCCGCGATCCGGGACCTCCTCGCCACGCGCATCGACGAGCTGCGCGGCGACCCGGGGCTCATCGACCTGCTCGGCGCCAGCGTCGAGGGCAACGTCGAGACGATCCTGCACGTGCTCCGGCACGGGTTGCCCCCGCGCGAGGTCGAGCCTCCGCTCGCCGCGATCGAGTACGCCCGTCGACTCGCGCAGCGTGGGGTGCCCGTCAACGCGCTCGTGCGCGCCTACCGGCTCGGCCAGGCCCACCTCATGGAGTGGGCGTTCGCCGAGCTCGAGCGCTCCGACCCCGGCGAGACCGGGGACGTGGCGGCGGTGTCCCAGCGGATCGTGCTGACGGTGTTCGACTACGTCGACCACGTGGCCCAGCAGGTGGTGGCCGTCTACGAGGGCGAACGCGACCGGTGGCTGGAGAACCGACATGCGATCCGCCTCGCGCTCATCCGCGACGTCCTCGACGGCCGGTCGCCCACCAGCCCCGACGACCGGCGCGCGACGGAGTCGGTGCTCGGCTACGCCTTCTCCGCCGTCCACCTCGGTCTCGTGCTGTGGCTCGACGGCCCGGCGGTCAGCGGCCCGGCGCTGGTCGCCCTCGAGCGGTGCGCCCTCGAGCTCGGTGAGGCGATGGGTGCCGTGGGGCGTCCGCTCGTGGTGCCGTGGGACGCCGAGAGCGCGTGGGTGTGGCTCCCCGGGGACGCGACCACGGTCCCCTCCCGCGAGGCCGCGACCGCGGCGGTGACCCGCGCCGGCGAGCCGGTACGGGTGGCCTGTGGCGCCCCGGGCGCCGGGGTGGAGGGCTTCCGCACCACCCACGAGCAGGCGCTGCGGGCCCGGACGGTGACCCTGGCCGCGGGGGACGGCGCGCCCGTGGTGACGCTGTTCGACGAGGTGGGCGCGGTGTCCCTGCTCTGCGCCGACCTCGACGGGGCCACCGCGTGGGTCCGCCGCGTCCTGGGCCCGCTGGCCGATCCCGGACCCGCGCGGGCGCGGTTGCGGGAGACCCTGCGGGTGTTCCTGGCGACCGGCGGGAGCAACACCGCCACGGCCGGCCGGCTCGGGGTGCACCCGAACACCGTGAAGTACCGGGTGCGTCGCGCCCGCGAGGCGCGGGGCCGTCCGATCGGGGACGACCGCCTCGACGTCGAGCTCGCCCTGCTCGCCTGCGCCTGGCTGGGGGTCGGGCGGCCGGCGGTCGGCTGAGCACCCGGTCGGACGTCAGCGCCCGGGCCGGACCTCAGCGCCCGGGCCGGACGTCAGCGCCCGGGCCGGCACCGCGCCTCAGCCGTAGACGCTCAGCTCCACGAGGTTCGCGTCCGGGTCGCGGACGTAGAGGCTCTCGATCGTCCCGCGGGCACCCGTGCGCTCGACCGGGCCGATCTCGATCGGGACGCCCGCGGCCCGCAGTTCGGCGGCGACGTCGTCGAGCGTGCCGGCGACGACGAGGCAGAGGTCGGCGCTCCCCGGGGTCGGGTGGAGCGCGTGCGGCTCGACGGGAGCAGCCGCGTCGTGCAGGTTGATCT
>NZ_JBVPVA010000197.1:0-1912 GCF_055612215.1 Actinomycetospora sp.
GTACCTGGCCTTCGGGTTCATGACGACGCTGGTCTGGCTCTACATCGAGATCCTGCGCCTGCTGAGCTACTTCCGCGACTAGCTCCGCAGGTGGGCGAGAGGGCACCTTCGGCCGCACGGACGGTCGGAGGTGCCTTTCGCTGTTCCGGGGCCTCTCGCCCCGGGCGTCGGCCCCAGGGGCCCGGCAGACGCGTTGATCAACAGCACGCCAGGCAGGTCCACGAGCCTCGAGTCCCGCCTGGCGTGCCCCTCGCCTCGGCGCCGTGACCCGGGGCGAGCCGGGACCCGGACCGTCGATCAGGACAGGCGCTCGAGCACCATCGCCATGCCCTGCCCGCCGCCGACGCACATCGTCTCCAGCCCGATCGTCGCGTCCTTGCTGCGCAGCCCGTTGAGCAGCGTCGTCGCGATCCGCGCGCCGGTCATGCCGAACGGGTGGCCGACCGCGATCGAGCCGCCGTGCACGTTGAGCTTGGCCTCCATGGCGGAGTCCGACATCCCCATGCGGTGCGCGGAGGGGATGACCTGCGCGGCGAAGGCCTCGTTGAGCTCCACCAGGTCGACGTCGTCGATCGTCAGCCCGGCCCGGCCCAGCGCCTGCTTCGAGGCCTCGATCGGGCCGAGGCCCATGATCTCGGGCGACAGCGCCGTCACGCCGGTGGAGACGACCCGGGCGAGCGGGGTGATGCCGAGCTCGGCGGCCCGCGTCGAGGACATGACCACGAGCACCGCGGCGCCGTCGTTGAGCGGGCACGCGTTGCCGGCCGTGATGCGCCCGTCGGGACGGAAGACCGGCTTGAGGTCGGCGATCGCCTCGTAGGTCGTGCCGGGGCGGGGCGAGTCGTCCTTCGCGACCACCGAGCCGTCGGGCAGCGTCACGGGGGTGATCTCGCGCTCCCAGAAGCCGTCGCGCTGCGACTGCTCGGCGAGGTTCTGCGAGCGCACCGCGAACCGGTCCATCTCCTCGCGGGACACGCCTTCGAGCAGCGCCACGTTCTCTGCGGTCTGGCCCATCGCGATGTAGGCGTCGGGCAGCAGCCCGTCGTCGCGCGGGTCGTGCCACTCGTCCGCGCCGGACGCCGCGACCTCGGCCGTGCGGGCCTGCGCCTCGTCGAAGAGCGGGTTCTGCGAGCCCGGGAGGCCGTCGGAGGACCCCTTCTCGAATCGCGACACCGTCTCCACGCCGGCGGCGAGGAACACGTCGCCCTCCCCGGCCCGGATCGCGTGCGCGGCCATGCGGATGGTCTGCAGCGACGACGAGCAGTACCGCGTGATCGTCGTGCCCGGCAGGTGGTCGAAGCCGGCCTGGACGGCCACGATGCGGGCGAGGTTGTGCCCCTGCTCGCCGCCGGGCAGTCCGCAGCCCAGCATCAGGTCCTCGATCTCGGCCGGGTCGAGCGCGGGCACCGCGTCGAGCGCGGCCCGCACCATCTGGACCGTGAGGTCGTCGGGACGCATCCCGGCGAGGGTGCCCTTGCGGGCGCGACCGATGGGCGAGCGGACGGCGGAGACGATCACGGCGTCGGGCGTCCCGGAGTTCTGGGCCATGACGACGACCCTATTCGCGGGGTCCGACGTCGTCGCCCGTCGTCGCCCCCACACCGGTGATTCGCCGCACAGGGCGACCGCTGCCGGTCCCGACCGGCAGGATGGAGCGCATGCAGTACGTCGAGCACGTCGGAGACCTCGTCGGCCACACCCCGCTGGTGAAGCTGAACCGCGTCGTGCCCACCGGTCCCGACGCGCCGCTGGTGCTGGCCAAGGTCGAGTACTTCAACCCCGGCGGCAGCGTGAAGGACCGCATCGCCGAGAAGATGGTGACCGCCGCGGAGGAGTCCGGGGAGCTGAAGCCCGGCGGCACGATCGTCGAGCCGACCTCGGGCAACACCGGCATCGGGCTCGCGATCGTGGC
>NZ_JBVPVA010000228.1:0-2573 GCF_055612215.1 Actinomycetospora sp.
CGCGGGCGGGTGCTCGGCGATCCCGGCGGTGATTCGGCGGCCCAGTCGCATGTCTGCCTCCCGTGGAGCGTGGCGGTGACGCTCTCCCGATGGTCCGGTGCCGATCGTCCCCCTGTCCAGTGCTGGGGACGGGTCGTCACGAGAACGTCGCGGGTCGTGGTCCGCCGACGACGCCGCGAGGACCCGGCCGGACCCGTGGGGAGCGGGTCCGGCCGGACCCTCGTCGTCGGCGCCTACTCCGCCTCGAGGCCGAACGCGTCGGCCGCGCCGCCGATCTCGTGCTCGGTGTCGGAGACGGTGTGGTCGACGTACTGCGCGACCGGGGTGAGCTCGGGGGCGTTCGCGGCGGGCGCGGCGATCCCGACGGCCAGCGCCGGGCCGGCGACGGCGGCGAACGCGAACCGGAGGGTGCGGGCGGAGAGCTTCGGCATGGGGGGTGGTCCTTCCCGATCAGGACGGTCGGTTCACCGGAGCACCACTGCTCCGGACGACACCGCGGGGGTGTCGTTCCGGCGCAACGACCGCTCACACAGCGGGATCACGCGCCGCGCGGATCGGTAACACGAAGATCATCCGGCGCAGTGGTCGTCGCGACGTCACCGGGACGGACTCGTGCAGGTCGGGAGGGGATACGCCGGGATTCGACCGGTTCCGACCGCGCTGATCTGATCGAGATCGTCGAGAAACGTGTCGTTCACACGCGACGCGTGCCCGGACCCCGGACCCTCCGCGTCCCCGGGTCGAGCCGTGAGGCGGCGATCCGCACCCGCCGGGGCGGCCCGTAGGCTGCCGCGCGCGGTGCTCGTCCGGGTGAGGCAGCGGGGTCGGTGCCGCGCGGGGGCAGTAGCTCAGCGGTAGAGCAGCGGACTCATAATCCGTCAGGCCGTCGGTTCGAATCCGACCTGCCCCACGATTCATCCAGGTCACACAAATGCAGCGGTCGGTGGCCCAAGACCGATCCCCACAGAACCCCCACGTATTGCCCGCTTTCGTCGGGAGAGCCTGATCCCCAGGCGCCGCCTCGCGTGCGCCCGCTCGTCCGTGGAGACGTCCTGGGTGATCGAGGAGCGGGCGTGCCCGCTGTGGCCGGCGACGGCACGGGCGGACAGGCCGGCCTGGTCGAGCACCGTCGCGGCCGTCTTGCGGAACACGTGGCTGGTGACCCACTCGTAGGCGGCCCGGTCGAGGCCATCGCGCGGCCGCGCGCCGGTGTTCTGCGGGGTCGCGCCAGGAGCCACGGCCGTCGGCGTGGCCGCGCGAGTTCGGGGAGAGGATCGAACCGGGCATGACGTCGTCGGGGAAGTGCCGGAAACCGGCGGGGCGAGACCCGTTTTGCCGTGGCAGTCCGGAGTATGGTGGGTGTCGCGGGTCGAGATCACGGGCCGCCTCCGGACAACGGGCGCTACTTTCGAGCTGCGCCCTCTCGTCCACATTTTCATGTGCGTCCTGGACACCGCGATTCGGTGGCGGGTAGAGCGCAGCGCATGCCGCTCCGGCTCTGCCTGGCCGGCGTTCCTCCGAGGGGTCGCCGGCCTCGTTCCCGCCGCAATCGTCGAAGGTGGGTCCGTCACGTGGACGCGAACCAGTCCGACCGGCTCGTCATCGCCCTGCGCGCTGCCGCCCTGGGGTTGGTCACCCGCCGCAGCATCGACGATCTCGAGGCGACCCTGGCCCAGATCGTCCTCACCGCCGTGGAGACCGTCCCGGGCGTGGACGCCGGCAGCATCTCCATGACCCGTCACGGTGTCGTCGAGACCCGCCACCCCACCACCGACGAGATCGGCGAGCTGGACCGCACCCAGAGCGAGCTGTCCGAGGGACCGTGCATCACCGCGTTGAGCCACCCCGCCGACGACGGCGTCGTCCTGGCCCAGGACCTCGCCGGCCAGGACGCCACCCGCTGGCCGAAGTTCGCCCCGCAGGCCGTGGCGTTCGGGTTCCTGTCGTTGATGTCGACTCAGCTCTGCGCCGCGCCGACCATGCGGGCGGCGCTGAATCTCTACTCCCGAGTCCCGCACGCCTTCGACGAGCAGGCCCGCAGGATCGCGGGCCTGTTCGGGGTCCAGGCCGGGGTGCTGCTCTACGGCAGCGACCGGGCCACCCACCTCAAGCACGCCGTGGACACCCGCGATGTGATCGGCCAGGCCAAGGGCATCCTCATGGCGCGCTTCGGCATCGACGACGATCAGGCCTTCCGTCTGCTGGTCTCGTCCTCCCAGGAGACCAACATCAAGCTCGTCGAGGTCTCCCGCTGGGTCGCCTCCGAGGCGGCGCACGGCCGCAGCCAACCCACGGAGCCGGCCCGCAGGAACAGCTGAGGGCGCGAAGGCGGGGACCCCGAGGGAACGCACGACGCGTTTGACCGTCGCTGCCCCAGAGGTTGCAGGCCTGGTGCCCCGGGGTATCACGGAGTCCAGACGTGGCGTGCGCGTACGTCGCTGGGCGGCGGGCGGTGGCGGTCGTGGATCAGTCGTTGGCCGAGACATTGCTGAGCCTGGCCGACACCGGCGGCCCCGATTTCGATCCCGCGGAGCTGCTCTACACCCTGACCACGGCCAGTGTCCGACTGCTCG
>NZ_JBVPVA010000602.1:0-1860 GCF_055612215.1 Actinomycetospora sp.
CATGCGTGATGTCGAAGCCCATGCGCTGCATCCCTTCGATGATTGCGGCAGGCGGCGCAGCGGCTGCGACGAGGCACGATACCGTGTGATCGATCCCGCGCCTTAATTCCTCCGGCGCGTTGATGAGCATGCTGTGTACGATCGGCGCGCCGCAGTAATGCGTGGCGCGATGCTCGCGAATGAGATCGAACACCTGCTTTGCTTCCACTTTGCGCAGGCAGACGTTCGTACCCGCAGCCGCGGCGACGGTCCACGTGAAGCACCAGCCGTTGCAGTGGAACATGGGCAGCGTCCACAGATACACCGGGTGCGGCGGCATCCCCCAACTCACGATGTTCGAGAGTGCGTTCAGGTACGCGCCGCGGTGGTGGTAGACCGCGCCCTTGGGGGCCCCGGTGGTGCCCGAGGTGTAGTTGACCGAGATGGGCTCGTCCTCGTCGGTGAGGACCACCGGCAGCGGCTCCTCCGAGCCCCCGGCGAGGAAGTCCTCGTAGGGATCCCCCGCGGCCCCGGTGTCGTCGATCCGCACGACACGCTCAACGGCCGAGCCGTCGTCGTCGGCGGAATCGGCAGGGTCGGCAGGGTCTGCCACGAGGTGCTCGTACTCGTGGTCGACGAACACCAGCCGGGCGCGCGAGTGCCGCAGGATGAACCCGACGTCGTCGGCGGTGAGGCGGTGGTTGATCGCGACGAGCACCCCGCCCGCGGCGGGGACGCCGTAGTGGGCCTCGAGCAGGGGCGGGATGTTCGGGGCGATGAACGCGACCCGGTCGCCCTTCTCCAGCCCGGCGTCGCGGAGCGCCGACGCCAGCCGCCGCACGCGGCCCGCGAACTCGCGGTAGGTGTAGCGGCGGTTCTCGTGGACGACCGCCACCTTCTCGGGGTACACGAACTCGCTGCGCCACAGGAACGTGACCGGGTCGAGCTCACTGCGGTGGGCCCGGCGCACCTCCGGCGAATCGCTGATCTCGGTCATGTCTGCCTCCCCGGGGCTCAGTCCTTCTTCTGGAGTTCGGCCGGCAACTCGACCGAGCGACGGAGGATCTTCCCGGTCGGTCCCTTGGGGAGCTCGTCGAGCAGCCAGACGTGGCGCGGGTACTTGTAGGCCGCCACCCGCTCCTTGGCGAAGTCCCGGAGCTCCTCGACGGTGGCCGACGCGTCGGGCTTCAGCGCGATCGCGGCGCCCACCTCCTCGCCGAGGTCGGTGTGGGGGATCCCGACGACCGCCGCCTCGGCCACGGCCGGGTGCTCGTAGAAGGCCTCCTCGATCTCCCGGGGGTAGACGTTGTAGCCGCCCCGGATGATCAGCTCCTTCTTGCGGTCGACGATGGCGTAGTAGCCGTCCTCGTCGCGCCGGGCCAGGTCGCCGGTGCGGAACCAGCCGTCGGGGATCGACTCGGCGGTGGCCTCGGGGCGTCCCCAGTAGCCCTTCATCAGGCCCTCGCCGCGGATCGCGATCTCGCCGACCGCGTCGCCGGTGACGTCCTCGCCCTGGTCGTCGACCAGCCGCATCTCCATGCCCTCGACCGGGGTGCCGATCGAGCCGGGCTTGCGCTCGGCGTGCGGGTGGTTGAACGAGGCCACCGGCGAGGTCTCCGAGAGCCCGTAGCCCTCGAGGACGATGCACCCGAAGGCCTCCTCGAAGCCGCGCAGCACCTCGACCGGCATCGCCGAGCCGCCGGAGACGCACGCGCGCAGCGAGGACACGTCGTAGCGGTCGCGGTCCGCCACGTGCAGCATCGCCGAGTACATCGTGGGCACGCCCTCGAAGACGGTCACGTGGTCGCGCCCGATGACCTCGAGTGCCTTCGCGCCGTCGAAGCGGGGCAGCAGCGTCAGGCACGAGCCGGACAGCACCGA
>NZ_JBVPVA010000628.1:0-6397 GCF_055612215.1 Actinomycetospora sp.
GACCCCACGATCACCACCGCCGAGGGCGGCACCTCGAACACCGGCTACTGGCGGGTGGGCTGGGACAGCACCGGCGGCTGGACCTCGTCCCCGACCACCAGTTACTGGACCGGCAGCCTCGGCTACGCGGCGGTCTACTCCGTGGCGCTCAGTGCGGCGCAGGTGCGACAGCTCTACGTCGCCGGTACCTAGGTGCCTTCGGCTCGTGAGCACTATTCCGCCCTATGACACGGACTAGTGCTCACGAGCGCGAAGCGCACCTACTTACGCGTGCGGGCGCGCGACCAGCGGCAGGCTCACCGTGTTCCCGGTGCGGTCGTCGTTCGCCGCCTCGACCGCCGACTCGACGAGCCCGTGGTCCGGCGAGAGGTGGCAGACCGGGTCGGTGCGGGTGGCGTCGCCGGTGAGCGCGAACGCCTGGCAGCGGCAGCCACCGAGGTCGACCTCGCGCCGGGAGCAGCTGCGGCACGGGTCCTGCATCCAGTCGGTGCCGCGGAACGCCGAGAACATCGGCGAGTCCTCCCAGATCCAGCGCAGCGACGCCTCGCGGACGTTCGCCCGCGGCAGGGGCAGCTCGTGCGCGGCGAGGCACGGCATCGCGTCCCCGGTGGGCACGACCACGAGCTGGCGCGCGCCCCAGCCGCCCATGCACGGCTTGGGGTAGGTCGCGTAGTAGTCCGGGACCACGTAGATGATCTCCATGCGGCCGCGCAGCCGTTCCTTCGCGGCGCGGACGGTGACCTCGGCGGCCGCGAGCTGCTCGCGGCTGGGCAGCAGCGCGGTCCGGTTGCGCCACGCCCAGCCGTAGTACTGCGTGTTGGCGAGCTCGATGCGGTCGGCGCCGAGGTCCTCGGCGGCGGCCAGCACCTGGTCGACCCGGTCGATGTTCTGGCGGTGCAGCACCACGTTCAGCGTCAGCGGCCAGCCGAGCTCCCGCACGGTGCGCGCCGCGGCGATCTTGCGCTCGAACGACGGGGTGCCGGCGATCCGGTCCGAGAGCGTCGGCTCGTCGGCCTGCAGGGAGACCTGGACGTGGTCGAGTCCGGCGTCGTGCAGCTCCGCCGCCCGCGACGTGGTGAAGCCCAGCGCGCTCGTGACGAGGTTCGTGTAGAGCCCCTGGTCCCGGGCGGTGGCGACGATCTCGGCGAGGTCGCGGCGCAGCAGCGGCTCGCCGCCCGAGAGGTGGCACTGCAGCGCGCCGAGGTCCGCGGCCTCGGTGACCACCCGCTGCCAGTCGGCGGTGGAGAGCTCGTCGCGGTAGGCGGCGATCTCGATCGGGTTCGAGCAGTAGGCGCAGGCCAGCGGGCAGCGGTAGGTCAGCTCGGCCAGCAGGCCCAGCGGGCCCTCGGGCTTCGGGGTCGTCACGTCGTCGTCATCTCCACGTGCCGTCTCTCGACGAGACGGCCCAGATAGGCGTGCACCTGCTCCTCGGGGACGTCCCCGTAGCGCTCGCGCAGCGCGGCGACGATCTCGGACACCGTCCGGGACCCGTCGCACAGTTCGAGGATGGCGGTGCCGGTCGTGTTGAGGACGACCACGGTCTCGGGCAGGAGCAGCACGTGGCGGTCGCGGGACGCGTCGTGGCGCAACCGCACCCCCCGGCCCAGCCGCGGTACCGCGTCGGCGTCCACGGTGGTGCTCACTCCGGGTACGCCCGGTCGATCGCGTCCATCATGGCCCAGAGGACGTCGTTCTTGAACGCCAGCGCGTCGTAGGCCAGCTGCTCGGTCTCCGGGGTCCGGCAGTGCTCGAGCACCACCTCCAGGGCGTGCTCGGAGTCCCGCGGCGCCTGGAAGAGCCGGTTGCGGAAGTACTGCAGGCCCTCCGGGTCGATCCACGTGTAGTACTTCTCGAACGCCGCGAGCCGGTTCGCCATGAGGTCGGGGGCGAACAGCTCGGTGAGCGACGAGGCCACCGCGACCACCCACGGCTTCGTCCGCGCGAACGTCACGTAGGCGTCGACGGCGAACCGCACGCCGGGCACGACGTGGCGGTGGTCGAGCATCTCCTCGCGCGGCACACCGCACGCCTCGCCCAGGCGCACCCAGGCCTCGATGCCGCCCTCCTCGCCTCCGCCCTTCCCCGTCGCTCCGCTCGCCCCGTCCACGCCGTCGTGGTCGGTGATCCGCCGGATCCACCGCCGGCGGACGGCCACGTCGGGGCAGTTCGACAGGATCGCGGCGTCCTTGATCGGGATGGCCTCCTGGTAGGCGAACCGGTTCGCGACCCAGCCCTCGATCTGCCGGCGCGAGAGCTCCCCGTCGTTCATCCGCACGTGGAACGGGTGGGCCGCGTGGTAGCGCTCGGCCTGGGAGCGCAGCCGGTCGACCAGCTCAGTCATGCCGTGAACTCCAGTCCGTCGGTCCCGATCTCGACCCCGGCCTTCTCGACGACCGCCCGCTCGGGCGAGTCCTCGAGGAGGATCGGGTTCGAGTTGTTGATGTGCACGAGCACCCGCTGCGGCACCGCGAGGCCCTCCAGCCACTCGAGCATGCCCGCGTCCTGCGCGACGTGCCCCATGTCGGACGCCCGCTTGCGTCCCAGCCCGAGCCGCGCGAGCTCGTCGTCGTGGAAGCAGGTGCCGTCGACCAGCAGCACCGAGGCGCCCTCACAGGCGGCGCGCAGCGGGGCGAGGTCGGCGACGCCGGGGGCGTACACGACGACGCCGCCGGTACCCGTGTCGCGGAAGCGGTAGCCGATCACGCGGCCCGGGTCGTCGGCCGGATTGCCCCCCGTCGCTTCGCTCGCCCTGGCCCGGACCTCGGCGAACCGCGGCTCCTTGCCGGTCGGCAGGTCGATCGCGGTGTAGGTGAGCTCCGGGGTGAGAGCGTGCTCCACGCCGGGCTCGACCGGGACGACCTCGACGGGGCAGTAGCGCTCCAGCGTCGTCAGGAACCCGGTGCCGCGGCGCAGCGTGGCCTCGGTGGCCGCGGTCGCGTGCACGGTCACCCCGCGACCCTCACGCAGCAGGAGCAGACCCAGCGTGTGGTCGATCTCGGCGTCGGTGAGCAGCACGGCCTCGAGCGGGGTGGCGCGGCCGTCGCGGGGGTGCAGGCCGCGGCAGGCGGTCATCTGCTGGCGGACGTCCGGCGAGGCGTTGACGAGGAACCACCGGTCGCCCGCCTCGACGGCGATCGACGACTGCGTCCGCGGGGTCGCGGTGCCCTCCCGGGCCGCGCGGCAGCCGTCGCAGGAGCAGTTCCACTGCGGGAATCCGCCACCGGCGGCCGATCCGAGCACCCGGACGCGCACGCGGCCTCCTCGCCGTGGGTCGCGGCCGGGCACCGGGGCGCTCCCGCGCACCCGGTGCCCGCCAGTGGACGTGTCAGTCGATCTGGGCGACGTACATCGTCACCTCGGGGGCGACCCCGATCTCCTCGAACTCGGGGGCCTCCCACACGGCGGCGGACTCCATCGTCTCCCACTTCCTTCCTCGTCCGGCCGTCCGACGGCCTCGGACGGCCTCCCCCGACCGTAGGAGTGTTCGCGATCACGTCCCACCCGCAGCCCGGCATCCCCTCCGGAGGGAGGGGGCGCCCCCCTCGACCGGACAGCGACGGACGTGCACGCCGCCGGGGAGATCATTCGCCGGTTCCCGGGGGAACCCCCGGGCCGTGATCGTCGACGGCTGCCCCAAGCGCATGGTGTTCGGTCCCTGCGGCGGGGTCCGTCCCGGCGGGGCCTGCGAGCTCGACCCGGCGCTCCCCTGCCCCTGGGCGGCGCCCGACCCGGCGGACGAGGTGCCGGTGCGCCGGTGGGACGGGCCCACCCCCGACGCGGGCGCGGTGACGTCCGGGGGGCTCCTCGACACCGCGACGCGGCGGCCCGTCGTGCTCACCGACCTGTCCGTCCCGCCGTACGACGTCGCGACCCTGCGCGACGTCGCCGGGCGCCTCGCCCGGCACAGCGACGCGCTGCTGGTCGGCGAGCACCACGACGTGCCGGACTTCCCCCCGACGATGATGGCCGCGGAGCTCCGGGCCGCGGGCGCGCACCCGTGGATCACGCTGACCTGCCGGGACCGCAACCGCGTCGTGCTCGAGCAGGAGCTCGCCGGGCTCGCGGCCCTCGGCGTCGAGGGCGTCCTCTGCGTCACCGGGGACGGTCGCGGGCCCGGGGTGCGCCCGGAGGTGACCGGCGTGTTCGACCTCGACTCGACGCGCCTCACCAACCTGGCCGCCCACGCCGGGCTGGCCGCGACCGTGGCCGTCGCCCCGGCCGCCCCGCCGGCGGGTGTCCGGGCGCGGGTCCTCGCCGAGAAGCAGCGCGCCGGGGCGTCGCTGGTGGTCACCAACCACGCACCCCGGCCCGAGGTGCTGGCCGCCTTCCTGGAGCAGGCGCGCGCCGCCGGGGTGGACCTGCCGGTGATCGCCGGCGTCGCGGTCTACACCGACGAGCCGACGGCCCGCGGCCTCGCGGCCCTCCCGGGCCTCGAGCTCGACGAGGAGGCGGTGGCCGCGGTGCTCACCGCGCCCGACCCGGTCGAGGCGGGCATCGCGACCGCGGTGGCCGAGGCGCGGGCGCTGCTCGCGGTGCCCGGCGTCGTCGGCGTCAACCTCTCCGGTGTCGGATCGCGGGCGGGGTGGGTACCCGCCGCCGACATCAAGGCGGAGGTGGGGCGGCGGCTCGCGGTCGAGCGGGCCACGGTCCCGTCCTGATCCGGTCCGGCGGACCGGACGGAGGTGGCGGGTGCCCCAACAGGGTGCGGCGGAGATCGACGGCATCCGGGCGGTCGGGGCCGACCCCGCGCTGGAGGCCGAGTTCGACACCGTGGCCGCGTGGACGGAGGCGGCGGTCGCCGAGCTCGGCGAGGACCACGCCATCCCCGCGGCGTGCCGCGGCTCCGGCAGCCCTGCCGACCTCGCCTGGCTCGCCGACGGTCTCGACCTGCACGACGACGACCGCTTCCTCGACGCCGGGTCCGGGCTCGGCGGCCCGACGGCGTGGCTGATCCGCGAGTACGCCGACCGGTGGTCGGGGCCGGTGGTGCTGGCCGAGCCGATGCCCCACGCCGCGGCCGCGTCGCGGCGCCTGTTCGGGCGGCCCGCGGTGGCGGCCTGGAGCGAGCACCTGCCGCTGGCCGACGACTCCGTCGACGCCGCCTGGTGCCTCGGGGTCCTCGACACGACCGAGGAGAAGCGCACCCTGCTCGCCGAGCTGCACCGCGTGCTGCGACCCGGCGGGCGCCTCGGCCTGCTCGTGCTCGTCGCCCGGCGGGAGCCCTCGGAGGACCTGTCGAGCAACAGCTTCCCGAGCGACGAGTCCGTGGAGCGCGACCTCGAGGCCACCGGGTTCCACGTCCTCGACCGGCGCGACGCCGCCTCGACCGCCAGCGCCCCCGACGACTGGCAGCGCCGCGAGGAGGCCGTGCAGGCGGTCATCGCGCGCGACCACGCCGACGATCCGGCCCACCGGGAGGCCGAGCACCAGCACGCGGTCCTCGGGCGGCTGATGTCCGCCGGGGAGGTCGTCAGCGTGCTGCTGCGCTCCCGGGCGTACTGACGAGTCCCTCGCAGGCGGCGACCAGCACCTCGGCGGCCTCCCGCGCGGCCCGGTCCGCCGGGAGGCGGCCGGCCAGGCGCTGCCAGCGGGCGCGCTGCGCGCGGGCCGCGGCGGCGACCTCGTCGGGGCCGGCGTCGGCGGGCAGGCCCAGCCGTGCCGTCGGCGAGGTCCCCTCCCCGCCGAGCAGGCGCACGGCGGCGTCGCGATGCGCGGCCGGCAGGACCGTCCGCCCGGTGCGGACCGCGTCGGCCAGCTCGGCCTCGGCCAGCTCCTGGGCCGCGGTGGTCCTCACCCGCTCGACGTCGAAGAGGACGCGGCGCCCCCACGGCTCGCGGTCGGCGCGGGCGAGGGCCTCGATCCCCTCGAGCACCGCGCGGGCCCGGGTGCGCGCCGCCCGGGGGCGGCAGTCGCGCTCCAGGGCCTCGACGACGGCGGCGATCTCGCCGGTGCGCGGGTCGGGAAGGGTGACGCGCACGGTCCGGTCGGTGGGCCCGGCGCCGTCGGTGTCGGGCTCGGGGTCGGGCGGCGCCACGCGGACGGCGACCGTGGGCCGCTCCGCCAGCCAGCCCGGCACCCACGACCCGGCCTCGTCGCGGGCGAGCAGGACGAGCTCGTCGACGACGTCCTCGGGCGCGAGCGGGCCGGCGGCGGCCCGCGCGGAGAGGTCCACGACGACGCCTGTGGGCGGGTGGGCGGCGGTGAGGGCCTCGGTGACCGCGGCGGCGTCGGCGGGGTCCGGGGCGGCGACGCCGACGCGCCACGACGCGCCGTGCCGGGCGAGCAGGGCCGCGAGCGGGCGGGCCGCCGGGTGGCGGTCCGGCGTGCGGGCGAGAACGGCGCGGAGCAGGTCGACCGCGGCGTCGTAGAGCGGCGAGCCCGACGGCGGCAGCAGCGG
>NZ_JBVPVA010000638.1:0-9332 GCF_055612215.1 Actinomycetospora sp.
GCCCCCGCAGCCGGATGCGGTGGCGCGCCAGGCGGCGGGCGAGTCTGCGGTCGTCGGCCCGCAGCCGCTCCGCGATCTCCTGGAGCTGCCGTTCGTTCCCGGCGCTGACCACTTCCACCGCCTCCTCCTGTCCACGACGTCCTCGGGCCCCGCTACGGGGACCCGGCGTCGGCCCGGTGCGGACCGGTGCCGTTGCGCGAGCGCCGGCGCACCCGCACCGACGTGGGACGGGGCGCCTCCCCCGTGCTGTCCCGCGGCCCGAGCAGGCCCCGCGCGTCGTGCACCCGCACCGAGGAGTGCGCGGACGGGCAGCCGGGCGCGGTGCACGTGAGCGCCACCATCCACGCGTCGGTGCGCTCGCTGCGGAACAGGAACCCCAGGTAGAGGGCGTCGCCGACTGCGAACGCGGTACCACCGCAGGCCCCGCACCCGATCTGCTCGCGCGCGAGCTGGGCGCGCACCCGCTCGCGCTGGGCCTCGTCGAGGGCGACGAGGTCGGCCGGCTCGTGGGGGCTGTTCGTCGCGGGCATCAGATCGCCACGTCCTTGTCGTAGTACACGTTGTCCTCACGCCAGCCACCGGCGCCGCGCCCGATCACGTCGTAGGAGGACACGAGCTCGATCCGTTCGATCCACTTGACCATCTTGAAACCCACCTGGTTCTCGATGCGCAGCCGCAGCGGAGCGCCGTGTTTGATCGGCAGCGAGCCGCCGTTCATCCCGTAGGCGAGCAGCGAGTGCGACTGCCGGGCGAGATCGAGGTCGATGACCTCGTAGAACCGGCCTCCGCCCTCGGAGCTCGGCTCGTCGCGGGCGTTGTCCTGCACGGACAGCACGCAGAGGTAGCGCGCCTCGGGCATCGGCCGGACGTGGTCGAGCAGCTCGCGCAGCGGCAGCCCCGTCCACTCCCCGATGCTCGACCAGCCCTGGACGCAGTTGTGCAGCACCCGCTGGGTCTGCACCCCGCCCAACCCACGCAGCTCGTCGAGCGAGAGCCGCACCGGCCGCTCCACGAGCCCCCCGACGTCGAGGCGCCAGTCGGCGAAGCCGTGCACGGCCAGGGTCTTGTAGGCGTCGGAGTCCGGCGGCTTGCCATTGACCCGGTGCTGGGGCGAGAGCGCGGCCCGGGAGTAGTCCTGGCGCGACACCAGCGGGCGCAACGTCAGCAGCCGGACACGCTCGAGGACCGCGCCGAGCACCCGTTGCACCGACCGCGGATGCCGCAGGCTCCAGACCGTGGCCGCGACGTGCAGGAGCACGATCGCCGCGATGATGGCCAGCGAGGCCGCGATCGCCCACCGGGTGTCGCGCACCTGCCCGAAGATCATGAGCGAGTTGAGCTCGCCCCACCCCCACAGCGCGATCATCGTGACGTGCACGACGACGAACGCCAGGAACGCGACCAGCCCGAGGAAGTGCAGGCTGCGCGCGCTCTGCCGACCGCCGAAGAGGCGCACGTACCAGGGGAAGCGGGCCTCGACCGCCGGTGACTGGGCGGCACCGGTGAGGATCTGGAACGGCGCGAGCAGGAAGATCACCGCGGCGTAGGTGAGCTTCTGGATGCCGTCGAGCGGCTGGCCCGGCAGCAGCGGGGGCAGGTCGAAGCTCAGGTAGGTCAGCAGGTCGTTCCAGGCGGTCGGGAAGATCTCCCACGAGGTCGGGATGTAGCGGTGCCACTGCCCGGTGCCGAAGAGCAGGACGACATACGCGACGCCGGTGCCGATCCACCCGAGCACGGCCACGAAATGCCAGTGCCGCCCCATCCCCAGCATCTTCCGGCCGGGCAGGGCGATGACCGGCGACCAGCTCTCCTCCTCGTCGAGGGTGTCGTAGAGCTTGTCGGTCGGCATGGTCTTGCGGGTGAATCGGGCCCATTCGGTCCCGGGCCGACTGTCGTCCCGCCAGAACAGCTTGGGGTAGCTGGCGAGGATCTCGTGACCGCTGCGGATGAGCAGGGTCAGGAACAGCACGTTGAGCCAGTGCTCCACGCGCAGCCAGACCGGGAAGTCCAGGGACGGCACCGTCATCACCCGTCAGTCGTGCCAGCGTCGCCGGTCGGGCACCGCGACCGTGACGCCGAGCACCAGCGAGGCGTGCAGGAGCAGGAAGACGGCGGAGACGCCCGTCACCGCCGTCCCGCCGGGGTGGTCCCAGCGCCCGACAGTGCCGGCGACCCCGGGCAGGCCCGCCGTCCGGCTCGCGATCCAGAGTCCGATCGACGTGGCGCAGAGCAGGCTCCCCACGCCCCAGCCGAGCGCGGCCACGAGCCGCGACCGCGCCGCGGTCACCGCCGCAACCGCGACCACGGTGAGCACGCCGGCCAGGACGAACCACACCTCGAGCCAGCGCGGGTAGCCGGCCGTGGCGAGCAGGGAGACCTGCGGGGCGCCCACCGCGACGAGCAGCACCACCCCCAGGCCGGTCGTCGTGCGCGGCCCAGCGAACGCCACCCACCGGTACGCGGTGAGCGCCGCCCGCAGCCGTCCCGCTTCGTCCACTCGACGAGCCTACCGTGTTTCGTGCAGACCGCACGTCATCCTTATAGAATGACGTGCTGTCCGGTGCCAGAGAGGAGGTTGGATGACCCTCGACCCGTCCGCGCCGATCCGACTCTGGGACGAGCTGTGGATCGACGACATCAACCTGCCCGCCGACCTGCCTGCGCGCCGTCGTGTCGCCCTCGCCGAGGCCGTCGCCCACGCCGAGCCCGTCACCGGTGACGGGCGGGGCACCGTCGGGGTCCGCCGGTACGGCCCGGGCTGCATGGCCCTCGCCCTCGGAGGGTGCTTCGACCGCGACGCACGGGACCTGCTGCAGGCCCTCTCCGACGAGGTGCCGTCCCTGGCCCACCGCGAGATCGCCCTCGACCTCTCCGGCCTCGAGCGCTGCGACGCGATGCTGGCCCGGGCGATCGGACGCCTGCGGATCCGGTGCCTGACCCGGGAGGCCCGGGTCGAACTCCACGACCCCCCGGCGGCCCTCGCGGTCGAACTCGGTCGGCCTGTCATCGGTCGAGGTCCGTGGCCAGCACCCGCCCCGTGAGCGAGCCCTGACAGAAGTGGTGGCAGGACGACCCGTGGCCCTCCCCGACGCGGTTGGTGGGCCCCTCGCCGGGCGGTGACCTGCTCTTGAGCAGCGCCTGAACCGCCCTCGAGACGGACCCACCGGCGGCCGATCTCCGCGGTCCGTTGGGCGGTGCGACGGTTTTCCTCGGTTCTCCCGAAGGCGGTCCGTGGCACTCCTCGGCAGTACGGAGTCGGGCCTGTGGGCCCGCCCGCGATGGTGGAGGACGACGACGATGAGCTCGGATGCGACGACTCGTGCACCGGAAGAGGATCAAGACGATCGTGGGGCGACCACGTCGGGAACTGACGGCGCGGCGGCTGCGGGCAGCGGTCTGCGCGCGCGGGCACCCGACGGAGCCACCTTCGCCGGTCGAGACCCCGCGGCGGCAGCGGCGCGCACGGTGTCGGGACAGAGCCCGCCCCGGTGCCCGGCTCGAACCCGGGCCTACCGCCACGGGGCGGTAATCGCCGAAGGCTTCCCGGTCGCCGAGATCAGCGACCACCTCGACAGCGACCCGGACACGTTTCGTCTGGCTGGACCTGCACGACGCCGACACCTCCGACCTCGGCGTGATCACCGACGAGTTCGGGCTCCACCCCTTGGCCGTCGAGGACGCGGTCCACGAGCACCAGCGACCCAAGCTCGACCGGTACGACGATCACCTGTTCCTGGCCGCCTACGCGGTTTCGCTCGACACCGCGAGCGGTCAACTGGCCGCCAGCGAGATCGCCGCCTTCATCACCCCCCGAGCACTGATCACCGTCCGCAAGGACGACGGATTCGACCCCGGGACCCTCGTCGCCCGGTGGGACGGCAGTGGTGATCTCGCCGCCCACGGCGTCGGCTTCCTGGTGCACGGGCTCCTCGACCAGATCGTCGACGGACACTTCGCCGCCGTGCAGTCCCTGGACGACCAGATCGAGGAACTCCAGGACCAGTTGTTCAGCGAGGTCGATCCGGGCCGGCCCCTGCAGCAGCGCAGTTTCGAGCTGCGGAAGTCGCTCGTGCTGCTGCGGCGGGTCGTCCTGCCCATGCGCGAGGTCGTCAACACCATCATGCGCCGGGACCTGCACGTGCTCGACGACACCCTCACGCCGTACTTCCAGGACGTCTACGACCACGTCCTGCGAGCCACCGAATGGACGGAATCACTACGCGACCTGGTGACCACCATTCTCGAGACCCGCCTGACCATCCAGGGCAACCGCCTCAACGAGATCATGCGGAAATTGACGTGCTGGGCTGCGATCATCGCCGTGCCGACCGCGGTCACCGGGTTCTACGGCCAGAACGTCCCCTACCCCGGTTTCCAACAGTCCTGGGGCTTCCTGACCAGCCTCGTCCTCATGGTGGTGATCGCAGGTGGGCTCTACCTCTGCTTCAAGCGGAAGAACTGGGTGTGACACGTGGACGATCTCTCTCGACACGCGCACGGCGGGATGTCGGACGCGGGCCTCGTCGCCCGGCTGCGCACGGTCGCTCGGAACCGGATCGGCCCCACCGAGCAGTCGCTCATCGTCGCGTGGTGCGGGTTCGGCACGACGTTCGGAGCCACCCGGGCGCTCACCCACTGGATTCGCGCGGGCCACGGTCCGGCGGGCGGCGGTATGAGCGCGGGCGGGCGCCACCTGCACCACTACAACATCGGGATCCTCCTGCTCGCCGCCGTCGGAGCTGTCGCCCTGCGCGGTGAGGAACGCCACCGACGGCATCCGGTCACCGCGACCGCCTACGGCAGCGGCACCGCCCTGATCGTCGACGAGCTCGCGCTCCTGATCGACCTCGAGGATGTCTACTGGGCGCGCGACGGCCGCACGAGCGTCGATGCCGCGATCGGGCTCCTCGCGCTCGGCGGTGTGTACCTGGCCGCGGTGCCCTTCTGGCACGGAGCCGCTCGGGAGGTCCTCGCCACCCGATCCGGAGGCCGCCGTCGCGGCGCGAGCGTCTGACGGCCCACCATGAGTAGAACCCAGGCCGATGCCGGTTCGGCGGACCGCCGGACCCAGCGCAGGACCAGCCGGGAGTACGCCTCCCCGTGAGCGTTCAGCGGGAAGCGCCCTCGGGGACGGTGAGGGCGAGGATGGCGGCGTCGTCGGCAAGGCCGGGACCGAGCGAGGTGAGGAGCTCGGCCAGCGCCCCAACCATCTCGCGGGCATCGAGGCGGACGAGCTCGGCGACCAGGTCGGGCAGGGCCTCGTCGATCATCGAGCCGTCGGCTCGGCGTGCCTCGGTCAGGCCGTCGGTGTACAGCACGAGCCCGTCGCCCGGTCCGAGCACGGTGGAGGCCTCGACGAAGCGCGGCGCGGCGAGGAGACCGACCGGCTGGCCGCCGATGGTGTCGAGAGCCTCGACCTCCCCGCTCGCGCGCACCACCAGGACCGGCGGGTGGCCGCCGCTGGCCAGCGTCACGCGGAACCCGCCGTCGAGCGGTGTGAGCAACCCGAACAGAACGGTGCACCACCCCGTCTCCCCCTCGCCCCGTTGTCCTCGCAGGCCGGCGTCGAGGGCGGTCAGCACCGAGATCGGGTCGCTCTCGTACACCGCGGTGGCCCGCAGCGTGTACCGCAGGAGCGAGGTCACCACGGCCGCCGTCGACCCCTTCCCGCAGACGTCGCCGAGGAAGAAGCCCCAGCGGTCCTGCTCGAGCGGGAACAAGTCGTAGAAGTCGCCCCCGATCTCCTCCACCTCCGCGGTGTGGTAGTACGCCGCGGCCTCCAGCCCAGGCACCTGCGGCAACGCCGGCGGCAACAGCGTGCGCTGCAGGGTGGTGGCGAGGTGTTGCAGGCGTTCGCGCTCACGGTCGGCCGCCTGTCGAGCCCGGAGGAGCTCACGCTCGTACGCGCGGCGGTCGGCGGCGTCGAACACGGTCGTCCGCACGAGTAGCGGCTCGCCGTCGCGATCGGTCTTCATCATCGAACTGACGAGCACGGGTATCCGGCGCCCATCCGCAGCCACCATGTCCAGCGCCACCGACCGGACCTCACCCTGCATCCGTAGCAGAGGCGCGAAGTGGGTCTCGTGATAAATCCGGCCACCGACCGACAACAGGTCGCTGAAGCGCACCTGCTGGACGACCTCGTCGCGGTCTCGGCCGAGCCAGCCCAACAGGGTCGCGTTGATCTTGACGATCTGGCCGTCGGGCATGGTGGAGAGGTAGCCGCACGGCGCGTGCTCGTACAGGTCCTCGGTGGTCTCCTCGAGCAGCGCCGCGAACCCCTCGGGGGACCCCGGGGCGGGCGCGGTCACGGCTCCGCGGAGCGCGGTGACGCGAGGAACTCCCGGATCGCGGTGACCACCTGGTCGGGAGCGCTCAGCTGAGGACAGTGACCGGTCGCCTCGAGCATCACCAACCGGCTGTCCGGTAGCGCGTCGTGCACGTAGGAGCCCACCTCGACGGGCGCGATCGCGTCGTGTCGACACTGCAGGACCAGCGAGGGGATGGTGACGCGCGCGAGGTCCGCCCGGTTGTCCGAGGTGAAGGTGACCCGGGCGAAGTGGCGGGCGATCTCGGGATCGGTACGACAGAAGCTGTTGGTCAGCTCGTCGGCGAGCTCCGGCCGCTCCGGATTGCCCATGATCACCGGCGCCATGGCGCCCGACCAGCCCAGGTAGTTGCTGTCGAGCGATTCGAGCAGCTCCTCGATGTCGGCCTCGCTGAACCCACCGCGGTAGGGCGGGTCGTCGGTGTAGCGCGGCGAGGGGCTCACCAGCACCAGGCCGCCGAAGCGCTCCGACGCCCGCGCGGCGACGAGGACACCGATGATGGCGCTCACCGAGTGCCCGACGAGCACCGCGTCGGTCAGGTCGAGCTCCTCCGCGATCTGCACGACGTCCTGCGCGTACCCGTCGAGCGACGCGTACCGATCGCGATCCCACGCCGAGAGATCGGACCCGCCGGCACCGACGTGGTCGAACAGGACGAGCTCGTGCTCGTCGGCGAAGGCCGGGGCCACGAGCCGCCACATGTTCTGATCACACCCGAAACCGTGCGCGAACATCAACGCCCGCGCGCCCGCACGCCCGGAGACCGTCACCCGGTTCCTCGTGCGCGCGTCCACGCTCGGAGTGTCGCATCTCCGCCGGCCCGGAACGACGGCAAACGAACCGCCCAGCATCCGGAGCGTTCCTGAGCAGACGAACAAGCCACCGCCGTTGACGCCGGACCAGCCGAGCGCACAGTCCCTGCGTCGGGTCTACCAAGGGATCGCGGGCTGGAGCACCGATGCTCACCACGCCGAGCACGCGACCACGAGCGTCACGCGAACATTGAGCCCGAACGTGGTGCCCTCACCGAACGTCGAGGACAGCAGGACGGCCCGGACTCAGCGACGGACCTTCTCGGACCGAGCCCGACGCTTGGCGAGCAGCATCCTGGCCAGGTAGGCCGGGGACGGCGGGGTCCAGCCGAGCTGCTCGCCCAGGGTCCGGTCGTCGCGATTGGCCCAGTGCTCCGCGATCTGGCCGTCCTTCATCCGGAACCAGTGGGTCTGGGTGACCGAGAACGCGCGGCCGGTCGGCGGGAAGACCATCTTCACCGACTCGTCCTCCGCATAGGCGGTGAAGGGCCCGGTGTGACGCCCGGTCATGGTCGCGTGGACCACGACGACGTCGCCCTCCTGGACTGCTTCGTCGACCTCCCAGTGAAGGTCGGAGTAGGCCTCGCGCAGCCACAGCGCTGTCGCGTAGAACGCGTCCGGCCCTCGGCCGCGCGTCGCCGGCGGTTCGTGCGCGGACTCCCGGTTGTAGGCGTCCGCGCTGTGGAGCTCAGCGATCTCGTCCCGAGTCCCGGTGGCCATCGCGTCCAACGAGCGGATGCACACGTCCTTGTCCCCGGTGTGCGGCGTGGTCGCGGTCATGCGGTTGCCCCTCCCCTGGTCATGGCATCGTGGCGCAGCGCCGTGAATGGGGGAAGGTCTGCGGTGGTTCGGGCGAGCGGTACTCCGCACGGTGCCCTTGCGGTGACGCAAGGTCAGAAGATTCAGACCAGTGCTTCGGGGGCTCTCACGCGGCGGTCTTCGTGGAGATGATGTCGAGGGCCTGCTGGAGGTAGCTCTTGAATCTGGGGTAGTTCTCGCTCATCGGGAAGTGCCCGATCTCGCTCATCTCGAGGAACTCGGCACCCGGAATGCCCTCAGCGGTCCGTCGGCCGTCGTCGGGTGTGGTCAGGTAGTCGTACTCGCCGGTGAGCATGACGACCGGGCACTGCTCGGTGTCGATCTCACCCAGCCGGCCGCGCAGATCGTGGTCGACCGAGTAGTAGTACAGATCGCCGCGGAACGCCTCGGAGCCCTGGGTGTAGTAGAACCAGGTCTTCCAGCGGTCGGCCAACGGCGATTGCGGAGCCATGAGGTCCCAGGTCCCGCTGGCGGACACCTGGGCGGCGTTGGCGTGCGGGTGCTGCCACCAGTCCAGGAAGAAGCCCGGGGCGTGATCGGCCCCCTCCACCGGGATGACGGCGTGGAAGCGGTCGGGACGGCGATGGGCCAGGTCGAGAGCGACGTTCCCGCCGAACGACGACCCCATGAAGATCGGTTCCTCGAGGCCGAGGGCGTCGCAGAAGCCCACGACGAACCCGGTGAAGTGGTCGGTGGTCAGGCGGTACTCCGACGTCCACCATTCGGTGTTGTTCGGCGGATCCGACTTGCCGTGCCGCGGCAGGTCGTAGGCGATCACGCGGTACCGGCTGGTGATCTCGGGGTCTCGCAGCAGCTCGCGCCACTGGTGGTTGTGGCACCCCGCGGTGTGCTGGCACACCAGCGGTCGGCCCTGGCCGGCCTCCAGGTAGAACACGTCGTACTCGGCGCCCTCCACCTCCACGCGGACGTACCTGCCGACGACATCGTCAGCGTTCGCGGTCGACACGATGCTGTCCCCTCCTCGGTCGCACGGTGCTGCCCACTCAGCCGAGGGGCCCGGTGACCCGCAGGAGCTCGAGCTGGCGGGTCAGCACGCGCAGGTTCTGCATGATCACGAGGTGGTTGCCCTCCAGCGTCATGTCCCGTTGGAACGTGGCCGACCAGATGCCGTGACACATCGGGGGCGGGACCTCGGAACAGAAGCCCTCCCAGGTCTCCCGGCCTGCCCGTATGGCGAAGTCGTAGGGCTCGAGTGGACCAGGGTCAGTGACGAGATCCTCGATCTTCCCTCGGTGCATACGCACCAGGAAGCGGTGCTCGATCATGTCGAGCAGGTAGGTACACGAGAAATAGCGACCGTGCGCCTGGATCTCGTCGTCGCCGTCGGACAGCTCTCGGAACCGATCCACTG
>NZ_JBVPVA010000717.1:0-6410 GCF_055612215.1 Actinomycetospora sp.
GGGCCGTCGACGCCGGGGTCGACGGGGTGCTGGTCTCCACCCACGGCGGTCGGCAGGTCGACGCCGCCGTCGCCTCCCTGGATGCGCTGCCCGACGTCGTCGACGCGGTCGCGGGGCAGGTGCCGGTGCTGCTCGACTCCGGGGTGCGCAGCGGGGCGGACGCCGCGATCGCGCTCGCCCTCGGCGCGGCGGCGGTGTGCCTCGGGCGGCCGTGGGTGTGGGGGCTCGCGCTCGCCGGGGCCGAGGGGGTCGCGCAGGTGGTGGGCGACGTCCTCGCGGAGCTCGACCTCACGGTGGGGCTCGCCGGCGCGCGGAGGCCCGCCGAGGTCGAGGTGCGCCCGCGCCGCCGAGGAGCGGACGTCAGTGCCCGAGGTGGCCCGGCCGACGCCCGTCGTCGGGCGCGCCGGTGAGCGGACGTCGGACGACCGACACGCCGCCGAACATCGCGAACCCGCTGACGTGGAGGCGGGGTCCGCCAGGACCCGCAGGCGGGCCCGCCTGGTCGGAGAAGCCGCCCATGAGCCCGATGCCCTGCACCTCGACGTCGGTGTCGGGGTCGACGACGATCTCCGCGCCGCCCATGAGCGCGATGGACACCACCGACAGCCCGGCCGGTCCGATCGCCCCGCGCAGGTCGATCTCCATGCCGCCCATGACCGAGACGGTGCGCAGCGTGAGCCCGCGCTCGTCGAGGCGGGCGCGGCGCAGGTCGAGCGACGTCCCGCCCATCACCGAGACGGCGACGTGGGTCACGCCGGGGGTCCACTCGCCGGTCCGTTCGGCCCCGCTCATCACCGCGATCGAGGTGGAGGTGTCGGGACGGACCGTCACGGGGGTGACGGGTGGGCCGGCCGCGGCGCTGCTCGCGGCGGCGGGCTCGAGGTCGGCGACGATCGGGGCGAGCTCGTGGCGGAACACCGCGCCGTAGGCCCGCGTCTGGCGCTCGTCGCCCTCGACGACGGTCAGTCGGCCGTCGCCGACCGCGCGCCGCACGACCTCGGCGACCCGCTCCCGGTCGGCGTCGGAGGCCCGGATCGCCGGAGCGCTCGGCGGCGGCTCGGCACCCTGCTCGCTCATGGCGGGCAGCCTACGGACGGGATCCGACAGAAGCGCTGGTTCTGGCCGCGGTCACGACTGTGTCTTGGACTTCTGGCCAGTGCCTCCCGACCCTGAGGTCATGACACGCATCGCCATACCGGCCCTGACCGACGTCCGCGGCCCGGTCCGCCACCGCGACGACGCCGACCTCTCCGACGAGCTCGCCGGGTTCCAGACCGCGGACCCACACCGGCCCGACGTCGTCGTCGGCGCCCGGGACGCACACGACGTCGTCGCGGCCGTGCGCCACGCCGCCGACCACGACCTCCCGGTCGCCGTGCAGGCGACCGGGCACGGGCACACGGCCGGCCGTGTCGGGGGAGTCGTGGTCACGACCGGCCGGATGCGCGGGGTGGCGGTCGACCCGATGAGGCGGACGGCGCGCGTGGAGGCCGGCGCCCGGTCGACCGACCTCGTCGCGGCGGCGGCCGCGCACGGGCTCGCGCCGGTGTCGGGCTCGTTCCCGGGCGTGGGCGTCGTCGGCTACACCCTCGGCGGCGGGCTGGGGCTGCTGGGACGCGAGTACGGGTGGGCGTCCGACCACCTGCGGGCGGCCGAGATCGTCACCGGCGACGGGGTCCTGCGCCGGGTCGGGCCGGGCGACGAGCTGTTCGCGGCGCTGCGCGGTGGGCGCCCGGACGTCGGGGTCGTGACCGCGGTGACGGTCGGGCTCGTCCCGGTGCGCACCGTTGTCGGCGGCGGGCTCTTCCTCGACGCCGCCGACGCGGACCGGGTGCTGCCCGTGGTGCGGCGGGTCGGCGCGCAGGCCCCGGAGTCGCTCGGGGTCTCGCTCGGCGTCGTCCCGGTCCCGGACCTCGACGTCGTGCCGGCGCCGATCCGCGGGCGCACTGTGCTGCACGTGCGGCTCGTCGACTCCGACGGGGCCGCCGCGCGCGCCGCCGAGGCCGTGCTGCGCGCGGCCGCACCCGTGCTGCTCGGCGGGCTGACCGAGCTGCCGTGGACCGCGAGCGGGTCGGTCTTCGGGGAGCCGGAGACCCCGCACGCCTACGAGGGGACCAACGCGCTGGTGTCGGAGCTGTCCGACGAGGCGCTGGCGGAGGTCGTGGCCGCGGCGCGGACGGCCCCGGTGGGGTGCGTCGTCGACGTCCGGCGCCTCGGCGGTGCGCTCGCCCGGCCCGCCGAGGGGATCGACGCGGTCTCGTGGCGGGAGGCGGGCTGGATCGTGCGGGTGCTCTCGTCGACGGACGGGGTCCCGACGGCGGCCGTGCGGGCCTCGCACGCCGCGGTGCTGGCGCCGGTGGCGGGCGTGCGCCTGGGGCGCATGGCGGGCTTCGTCTACGGGGCCGCGCCGGTCACGGCCGACGAGGTGCACGCGCCCAGGGTGCGGTCACTGCTCGCGCGGGTGCGGGAGGCGTACGACCCGGGCCGGCTGTTCGGCTGAGCTCGTGCCGCCGGGCCGGCGGTTCCGAGCGAGGGGTCCCTTCGGTCGCTTCTACCGACCGAAGGGCCCCCTCGCTCGACCACGCGGCGGGGCCGCTCAGCGCAGGAGGACGTCGAGCGCCGGCTCGAGCAGGCCCCGGCGGGCCGCGCGGACGTCGGCGCCGAGCCCGAGGACGCGCAGGGCGACCAGGGTGGGGTGGCCGTGCCGGACGACCGGGGCCGCGTGACCCGGTCGCCGGGGCGCGGTCGACGGCCCGCTGCGGTGTGCCGACGACGACGTGCCGCGGGCCCAGCTCCCGGAGCTCACCGTCCCGTGGGCGGCGATCTCGGAACGCAGCGCGCGGCCGGTGGCGGACTCGACCAGCGCGGCCGGTCGGTCCGAGCCGCCGTGGGAGCTCGTCGTGGCCGTGGAGCGCCGGTCGCCGGAGCGCGGGCCGCCCGACGTCGGACCCGGAGCCGCACCGCCGGTCGACGGCGCGCGGCCCGGCGTCGGGGGAGCGGTCGTCGGACCGGGGAGCACCGGGGCCGGCAGGGACGCGTGGGGCAGCGCGACCGCGGACCCGGCGTCGGGAGGCGCCGCGCCGCCGGAGCCGAGCACGGTCGCCGTCGCCACCCCCAGCCCCGCGAGCCCGACGGCCGCCATCCCGAGCCGCCGCGCCCACGGCACCTCGGCCGCGCCGACCACGCCCCCGACGGCGCCGAGCACGCCGATCACCCCGCCGCCCGCGACGAACCACTCCGCCGTCGTGGGCCACGAGCCGGTGAACACCCCGGGCGCCGCGCGGTCGGCGAGGTAGCCGACGAACGCCGCGCCGAGGACGAGCGGTGCGATCGTCGAGCGCAGGATCCCGGAGTTGACCTCCCGCAGTTCGGTCGCCAGGGCCCGGCACTCCGCGCACTCGCGCAGGTGCTCCTCGACCTTGACGGCGTCGCGCTTCGAGAGCCCGCCGCGGGTGTAGGCGCCGAGCTTCTCCTCGGCCTCGCGGTGGCGGCGGTCGCGGGGCGGGGCGGCCGGGCCTCCCGCCAGGTGCTCCTGCAGGTAGGCCTGGCGCAGTCCCTCGCGGGCGCGGTAGCCCAGCGCGGACACCGCGTTGGCGGTGAGGCCGAACAGCGGCGCGATGTCGGCGGGCGAGTCGCCCTCGACCTCGAGGTGCCACAGGACCGCCTGCCACCGCTCGGGCAGCGTCGCGAAGGCCCGGGCGGCGAGCGAGCGCTCGAGCCCGGCGACGGCGGGGTCGGTGAAGGGGACGACGGTGCGCTCGGGGTCGACGCCGACGACCTCGCCCATGTCCTCGGTGAGGTCCAGGCGGCGTTCGGCGCGGGTGCGGTCGTAGGCGAGGTGGCGCAGCGAGGTGAGCAGGTAGGCCCGGAACGCCTCGGTCGGGCCGCCACCCGCACGCAGGATCTCGAGCAGGCGCGCGAAGGCGGCGGAGACCAGGTCGTCGGCGTCGCTGGGGGAGCGGGCGAGCTGGCGGGCGAGGCCGCGGGCGGCGTCGCGGTGGCGGTCGTAGAGGGCGGCGAAGGCGAGCGAGGAGGCCTGGTCGGCGGGGCGTCCGCGCAGGACCGCGAGCAGTTCGGCGTCGCTGCGGGCGTCCGCGCGCGCGGACCCGTTGACCGGCTCACCGCCGGTCGCGGGCCCGGAACCGGGACCACCGCCGTCCGCCATCAGGCCCACCACCCCCTCGCGGGGAGTCTGCGGCCGGGCGCGGGAGGATCCTCGCAGCGTCACCGTCACGGATGACCGTCTCGCGCGTCGCCACCACAGGGCCCGACCGGCGCGCGGGCCGACCGGGCGTGGAGGAGGTACGTGGCATGACCCTCGCGGACGAGCTCACGCGGGGCACCGCGGCCGCGGCGGAGCCTGGCTCCGACGCCGACCGCGCCGACCGCGCCGCCCGTCGCACCGGCCGCGCGCTCGCCCACCAGGCGCTGCGCGAGCGGTGGTTCGCGTGCAGCCGCGCGCTCGGGTGGACGGTCGCGTCCGAGTGGCCCGACCCGACCGTCGACGAGGTCTGCGAAGCCGTCCTGGACGGCCGCGTGGGCCCGCCCCTGGAGCAGGCCCTGACCCACTGGGCCGGCGCGCGGGCATCCGCGGGGATCGGCCTCGACGAGACGCTCTCCGACCTGGCCGCCCTGCACACCGCGGTGAGCGGGGCGCTCGGCGAGCTCGGTCCGCGACGCCGGCTCGCCCTGCCGGGGACGGACGGGTCGCGGCTGGTGCGGGTCGTGTCGCTGGGCTGGAGCGACGTGGCGTGCGGGGACCTCTCCGAGGCCGCCGCGGTCGACCCGCTCTCCGGGCTCGCCAGCTCCCGCTACCTGGTCACCCGCCTCGCCGAGATCCACCGCGCCGCCCGCGCCGCCGGGAGCCGCGTGTCCGAGACCCACGCCCTCGTCGCGGTCACCCTGCCCGTCGCCGGCTGGTCGCGGGTCGCCCCGCTGGCGGTGGCGGGGGACGCCGCGTCGGTCGTGTTCGACGCGGGCGAGACGATCGCGGTCGTCGGGCGGTCCACCGTCGTGGTCCTGGCCCCACGCGACGGTCTCGCCGGCCGCGTCCGGGTCCTGCGCGGACTGCTCGCCCGCCGTCTCTCCGGAGCGGCGGGGGTGACCGGGACACCGGGGGCCCGCATCGTCGCGCTGCCCGCCACCCTCGAGGGCGCGCGGGACACCATCGCCCGGCTGCGGGCCGCCGAGCCGCCCGCTCCGCGGCGTGACCGCATCCTCGGTCTGGACGTGCCCGCCGTCCTCGGGCCCGGCCCGGGTCCCGACGACGAGCCCGACCGGCACCACGGATCCGCCTGAGGCCTCCGGGTCCGGCGGCGGATAGTCTTCCCGGCTCGTGGAGGAGCGCACCGGCCTGCCCGTGGTCGCGATGGTCGGCGGCGGGCAGCTCGCCCGTATGACGCAGCAGGCGGCGATCGCCCTCGGGCAGACGCTGCGCGTGCTCGCGCTGGACCCCGACGAGCCCGCCGCGCGGGTGACCCCCGACGTCGTCATCGGCGACCACCGCGACCTCGACGCGCTGCGCCGGGCCGCGGACGGGGCCGAGGCGCTGACCTTCGACCACGAGCACGTGCCCGGCGACCTGCTGGAGAAGCTGGTCGCCGAGGGGGTCGTCGTCCACCCGGGCCCGGAGGCGCTGCGGCACGCGCAGGACAAGCTGGTGATGCGCCGGCGCCTCGCCGAGCTGGGCGAGCCGGTCCCGCCGTTCGCGCCGGTCGAGGCCCCGGCCGACGTCGAGGCGTTCGCGGCCGAGCACGGCTGGCCGGTGGTGCTCAAGGCCGTGCGCGGCGGGTACGACGGCCGCGGGGTCTGGATGCTCGATTCGCCCGACGAGGCCGCGAGCACCGTGCCCGAACTGCTCGCCGCCGGGACACCGCTGATGGTCGAGCAGAAGGTGGCGCTGCGCCGCGAGCTGGCCGTGGTGCTGGCCCGCTCGCCGTACGGGCAGGCGGCGGTGTACCCGACGGTGGAGACGGTGCAGGTCGGCGGCATCTGCACCGAGGTGCTCGCCCCGGCCCCGGGGCTGTCCGAGGAGGCCGGCGAGGCGGCCGAGGAGCTCGCCCTGCGGATCGCGTCGGCGCTCGGCGTCGTCGGGCTCCTCGCCGTCGAGCTCTTCGAGACCCCCGGCGGGGAGGTCCTGGTCAACGAGCTCGCGATGCGTCCCCACAACTCCGCCCACTGGTCGATGGACGGCGCCGTCACCGGGCAGTTCGAACAGCACCTGCGCGCGGTCCTGGACTATCCGCTCGGCTCGACGGCGACGCTGCGGCCCGCATGCGTGATGGCCAACGTGCTCGGCGCCGCGTCTGCCCCCGCCACCGGGCCCGACGAGCGGCTCCACCACACCCTCGCGCGCGTCGGGGAAGCGCGCGTGCACCTCTACGGCAAGGCGGAACGGCCGGGTCGCAAGA
>NZ_JBVPVA010000836.1:0-5835 GCF_055612215.1 Actinomycetospora sp.
GCCCAGCCACACCGTCGCCGCGAGGACGTGCAGCGCGACGGCCGGCGTCCCCAGGTCCTTGCCGACGCCGTCGATCGCGTGCCCGGTCACCACCGGCCCGAGCAGGGCCACGCCGGCGAGCACCGACGCCCCGAGCACCGAGGACCACGTCCGGGCCTCGCGGACCCACACCGCCACCACCGCCGCGCCGACCGCCGACGCCAGCCAGCCCACCGGGGCGGCCCGCACGACCAGCTGGACCACGAGGTCCGGCCCCGGGGCCGCGAGCCCGCCGGACGTGTCGGCGACCGTCAGGACCGCCACCACCACGGCCAGCGCCGCCCACGCCCACGCCGCGACCGACGCCGTCGCCCGCTCGCCCGCGGACGGGCCGCCGGCGCCGTCGGAGAGGACCACGGCCCGCGTCAGCGCCCCCAGTGCGACCGCCGCCGCCGCGTCGGCCGCCAGCCGCAGCACCGGTAGCCCGAGCCGGACCAGCTCGCCCGGGTCCGCGAGGCCGAGCACCGGGTAGGCCGCCCGGCCCAGCAGCAGGGCGGCGACGAGCACCGTCACCACGCCCAGGAGCGCCGCCGGGACGAGGCGTCTGGTCACGGGACCGGACTCACGGATCGAGGCGCCCGGGGAACCGCGCCCGGTACTCGTCGAGGTGCTGGGACTTGCAGACGTGCTGTTCCTTCTCGTTGATCGCCTGGCGCATGCACTCGTCGAGCGTCCGGGCCTGCGAAGCGTGCAGGTAGGTCACCGCGCTCTCCAGCGTCGGCCACTCCACGGCGGTGCCGATCCCGAGGGCCACGAGCCCGACGACGAGGGCCGCCACCGGCTTCGCCCGGCCGACCGCCCGCCCCGAGCGCACCCGCATCAGGGCGACCAGCGCGGCGACGAGGGCGACCAGGCCGAGGACCAGCCCGCCCCAGCCGGTCCACGAGCTCACCAGGGCCATCACGGCCACGACCAGCGCGAACGTCGCCGCGCCCGTGGCCCCCGCGGCGCGGTCCTCGGGCTCCTCGGGGTCGGCCGGTGACGCGCTCCCGGACTCCGAGGCACTGGTGCTCGTCACGGCCCGATGGTGACACCCGGCGTGCGCGCGCCCGCGTGGGGGGCGCACCATCGGAGCATGACCGACACGACGGCGCTCGCCGTCGACGCGCAGGACCGTCCCGGCGCCGAGGACCGGGCCGAGGACTTCCTGCTCACCGGCATGACGTGCGCCGCGTGCGCCTCCCGCATCGAGCGCCGGCTGAACAAGGTCGACGGCATCTCCGCGACCGTGAACTACGCCACGGAGCGTGCCACGGTCGTCCGGGACCCGGCGGTGGAGCGCAGCGCGGTCGTCGACGTCGTCGCGCGGCTCGGGTACGGCGCGACGCCGCTGCGCGCCCCGGAGGACAGCGACGACCCCGACGACGCCGGCGGTCGCACCTCCCGCGACGACCGCGTCGCCGACCTGTGGCGGCGCCTGGTGGTCGCGGCCGTGCTCTTCATCCCGATGGTCGACCTGCCGCTGGCCCTGTCGGTGCTGCCCGCCGCGCGCTTCCCCGGGTGGGAGTGGGTCGTCGTGGCGCTCGCGGCCCCGGTCGTCGTGTGGTCGGCGTGGCCGCTGCACCGGGCGGCGTTCGTCAACGCCCGACACGGCTCGTCCTCGATGGACACGCTGATCTCCCTCGGTGTCATCGCCGCGACCACCTGGTCCCTCGGCTCCATCCTGCTCGGCAACCTGCCCGAGCCGGGCGCCCGCGGCGCGCTCTCGGTGTTCCTGGAACCGGTCGGCCCGCTCTACCTCGAGGTCGCCGCGGCGGTGTCGACGTTCGTGGTGGCCGGGCGCTACGTCGAGGCCCGCGCCAAGCGCTCGGCCGGGGACGCGCTGGCCGCCCTCGCGGCGCTGGCCGCCCGGGACGTCGCGGTGCTCCTGCCCGACGGGACCGAGACGCGCGTCCCGGCGTCCGCCCTCGCCGTCGGGACCCGCTTCGTCGTGCGGCCCGGGGAGAAGGTGGCGACCGACGGCGTCGTGGAGTCCGGCGCGTCCGCGGTGGACCGCTCGATGCTCACCGGCGAGACCGTGCCCGTCGAGGTGGCGGCGGGCGACGCCGTCACCGGGGGCACGGTCGCGACCAGCGGACGCCTCGTGGTGACGGCGAGCGCGGTGGGTTCCGCGACGCAGCTCGCCGGGATGATCCGGCTGGTCGAGTCCGCCCAGGCGTCGAAGGCCTCGGTCCAGCGGCTGGTCGACCGGATCTCCTCGGTCTTCGTGCCGGTGGTGATCGGGCTCGCGGCGCTCACCGCGCTGGGCTGGTGGCTCGCGGGCGGCGGCCCCGGAGCCGTCTTCGCGGCGGCGCTGTCGGTGCTCGTCATCGCCTGTCCCTGCGCACTGGGCCTCGCGACCCCGACCGCGATGCTCGTCGCCTCCGGCCGCGGCGCCCGTGAAGGGATCTTCCTCAAGAGCCACCAGGCGCTCGAGTCCAGCCGCACCGTCGACACCGTCGTGCTCGACAAGACCGGCACCGTGACCACCGGGGCGATGACCGTGCGCGCGGTGCACGTCGCCCCCGGGGAGGACCGGGCGCGGGTGCTGCGGTTGGCCGGCGCCGTGGAGGAGGCCTCGGAGCACGCCGTCGCCCGCGCGGTCGCCGGGCGGGCGCGCGACGAGGTGGGCGTGCTGCCCGCCGTCGAGGACTTCGAGGCGCTGCCCGGGCTCGGGGCGCGCGGGAGCGTCGAGGGGGTCGCGGTGCGGCTCGGGCGGCCGGCGCTGGTCGGCGGTCTCCCGGACTGGGCCCCGGACCTCGCGGCGGACTCGACGCTGGTCCTCGTGGAGTGCGACGGCGAGGGGGTGGCGGTCCTCGAGCTCGCCGACGAGATCAAGCCCTCGGCCGCCCCGGCCGTGGCCCGCCTGCGCGCCGCCGGCCTGCGCACGGTGCTGCTCTCGGGCGACCGCGCCGGTGCGGCACACGCCGTGGGCGCGGCGGTCGGGGTCGACGAGGTCGTCGCCGACGTGCTGCCCGAGGGCAAGGTCGCCGCCCTCGTCGAGCGGCAGCGGGGCGGGGCACGCGTCGCGATGGTCGGCGACGGGATCAACGACGGCCCCGCGCTCGCGGCCGCCGACCTCGGGCTCGCCGTGGGCGCCGGCACCGACGTGGCGCTCGAGGCCGCGGACGTCATCCTCGTCCGCGACGACCTCGGCGCCGTCCCCGACGCCCTCGACCTCGCCCGCCGGACCGCGACGACGATCCGCCGCAACCTCGTCTGGGCGTTCGGCTACAACGTCGCCGCGATCCCGCTCGCGGCGTTCGGCCTGCTCAGCCCGCTGATCTCCGGCCTGGCGATGGCGCTGTCGAGCGTGCTGGTGGTGTCCTCGAGCGTGCGGCTGCGTCAGCCCGAACGGCGCCGACGCTCGCCCAGCACCGCCACCAGGTAGGCCTCGGCCGGGACGCCCGGCGGCGGCGGTGGGGCGACCCGCGTCGCGACGTCGCCGGCCAGCCGCTCGGCGAGGGTCCGGCGGATCGCCGGGTCCAGCTCGCGGGTGCGCCCGAGGAACTGCCGTGCGGCCAGGGCGAGGTCGTCGGGCAGGGCCGCGAGCTGCAGCGTCGAGGCCCAGCCCGCGAGCGCCGGGTCGGGGGCCGGGAGCTCGCGGGCGCGGGTCGAGCGCGGGACCCGCTCGCGCAGCACGACCGTCCCGGCGAGCAGGTCACCCACCCGCTGCCCGCGCGGTGAGCACGCCGAGACGACCATCGCGACCGCCCCGCCCAGCAGCCCGAAGTCGACGACGAGCCCGGTGAGCGCCCGGACCAGCGCGTGCCGGAACCGGATCGGCCCGCCGTCGTCGCGCACCACCCGCAGCCCGAACGCGAACTTCCCAGGCGACCGCCCGCGCGTCAGCGTCTCCCACGCCGTCGGCCACGCCACCAGCCCGAGCACGGCGAGCACGACGACGAGCGCCGTCGCCAGCGCCGTGTCGATGTCCACCCCGGCGACGACCACGACGATCAGCAGGACGATCTCGATCAACCCGATGATCGCCAGATCGAGAGCGAGGGAGAGGCCCCGGGTCGGTAGCTTGGCCGGCACGAGGTCCAGCTCGACCGCCTCACCCACGACGACGCCCGGATCGCGCTCGGGTGGGGTCACGGCCGGCCATGCTGCCAGGAAGGGAGGCCGCCCGCGTGGACGTCGACGCCTACACCGACGCCCACCGGGCCGACTGGGAGCGCCTCGAGACGCTGCTGCGGCGGCGGCGCTGGAGCGTCGAGGAGGCCGACGAGGCGATCGCGCTCTACCGCCGGACGGCCACCGACCTGTCCGTGGTCCGGTCGTCCTCGCCCGACCCGGCGCTGGTGTCGCGGCTGTCGTCGCTCGTGGCCCGCGGGCGGTCGGCCGTCACGGGCGCCTCGACCTGGTCCTGGCGCGACCCGCTGCGCTTCGTCACCGAGGAGTTCCCGGCCGCCCTCGCGGCGTCGGCCCGCTGGTGGGTCGGCACCGCGGCCGTCTCGGTGGCCGTCATGGTGCTCGCCGGATGGTGGGTGGCGACGACGCCGGGCGTGGCGGCCGCGATCGCCACCCCGGAGCAGACGCGCCGGCTGGTCGACCAGGAGTTCGCGTCCTACTACTCCTCGAACCCGGCCGCGTCCTTCGCCTCGCAGGTCTGGACGAACAACGCCCTCGTGGCCGCCACCTGCCTCGTCACCGGGGTGCTGCTGCTCCCGGTGCTGTGGGTGCTGCTCCAGAACGTCATGAACGTCGCCGTGGTGGGCGGGATCCTCGCCGCGAACGGCCGGCTCGGCCTCTTCCTCGGGCTGATCGTGCCCCACGGCCTGCTGGAGCTCACGGCCGTGTTCGTGGCCGCCGGGGCCGGGCTGGAGCTGGGGTGGACGTGGATCGACCCCGGCCCGGAGACCCGCGGCCGGGCGCTGGCGCGGCAGGGTCGGGTGACGGCGGGGATGGCGCTCGGGCTGGCGGGCGTGCTGCTGGTCTCGGGGGTGATCGAGGCGTTCGTGACCCCGTCCGGGCTCCCGACCTGGGCGCGCATCGGGATCGGGCTGCTCACCGAGCTGGCGTTCCTCGCCTACGTGCTGCACGGTCGGTGGGTCCTGCGCGACCGGGCCGGCGTGCCCGTCGCCGACGACGGGTCCTGACGACGGTCCGGCTCGCTCGCCTCGCCGGGACCTATGCGCGACGCACACATTCCGACCGGTGGCGCGCCTGGTCCCGGGGAAATCGACGCGTGGCGCACACAACCGGGCCGCGGGGTCGTAGGGGTCTGGGGAGATCGACGCGTGCCGCACACACTCCGGCCGCGGCGCGCCGACCGACGGGGTCGATCGACCCGTGGAGCGCTCTCCGGGCCCGCCATCGCTCCATGATCGACTTCTGGGCGGCACAGTGCTCGCTGAGCGGTCGTTCTGCCGCCGAAGTCATGATCTTGCCGCTGGAGGGTGTCCGGGAGGGCTTCCGAACTCGCGGTGATCTCCCACCGCGCGCGAAGGGCGGGTCCGCCCGGCCGGAGTGTGTGCGCCGCGCGCCGGGTCTGCCGGCACCGTGCGCCTCGTCGGCCGGAGTGTGTGCGCCGCGCGCCGGTTCTGCCGGCACCGTGCGCCTCGTCGGCCGGAGTGTGTGCGCGGCGCGCAGGTTCTGCCGGCACCATCCGCCTCGTCGGCCGGAGTGTGTGCGCCGCGCGCAGGTCCACGCCCCGAGGCGCCGGGCTCAGAGCCGCCCGCGGGCCTTGAGCGCGAGGTAGCGGTCGGCCAGGGCCGGCGCGAGGTCGTCGGGCGCGGCGTCGACCACCTCCACCCCGCGCCGCGCCAGCCGCGCGACGACGTCCCGCCGCTCCGCCAGGGCGACCCCGGC
>NZ_JBVPVA010000904.1:0-10038 GCF_055612215.1 Actinomycetospora sp.
GAGGGCGTCGACGATGTTCGTGGAGTCCTCGAGAGGCCTACCCCGTGACCCGCCCCTCGAGTCTGCGCACCCACGACATGGCCGGCCGCGCCCGGCCGCGCTACGCCAAGGACGCCCTGACCGTCCACACCGACCCGACCGGCCTGCGCCGCGTCACCAAGGCGCTGCGCGGCGCCGGACGGCGGGTGAACCTGGTCCCGACGATGGGTGCCCTGCACGACGGGCACCGCGAGCTGATGCGCCGCGCGCGCGGCATCCCGGGGTCGACGACGGTCGTGTCGATCTTCGTGAACCCGCGGCAGTTCGGGCCGGAGGAGGACTTCGACCGCTACCCGCGCGCGTTCGAGGCCGACCTCGAGATGTGCCGCGAGGAGGGCGTCGAGCTGGTCTTCGCGCCCGACGTCGAGGACATGTACCCGCCGGGCTTCGCCACCTCGATCGACCCGGGCCCGCTCGGGGACGAGCTCGAGGGCCGGGTCCGCCCGGGGCACTTCGCCGGGATGCTGACCGTGGTGAACAAGCTCTTCGCCATCGTCGTGCCGGACGTCGCGTTCTTCGGCGAGAAGGACTACCAGCAGCTGACGCTCATCCGGCGGATGGTGCGCGACCTCGACATCGACGTGCACGTGGTCGGCGTCCCCACCGTCCGCGAGGAGGACGGCCTCGCCCGGTCCTCGCGCAACGTCTACCTCGACGACGACGCGCGCCGGGCCGCCGTCGCGATCTCGGCCGCGCTCTCGGCGGGCCAGTACGCCGGGGAGCAGGGCCCGGCGGCGGTCCTCGAGGCGGCCCGCGCGGTCCTCGACGCCGAGCCGGCGCTGGACGTCGACTACGTCGAGCTGCGCGACCCCGACCTCGGCCCGACCCCGGAGATCGGGCCGGCCCGCCTGCTGATCGCCGCCCGCGCCGGGACGACGCACCTGATCGACAACGCGGCCGTGTCCGTCGTGAGGAGAGTCTGATGCTGCGCACGATGCTCAAGTCGAAGATCCACCGCGCGACGGTGACGGACGCGAACCTGCACTACGTCGGGTCGGTCACCGTGGACACCGACCTCATGGCCGCCGCCGACCTGCTGCCCGGCGAGCAGGTCGCGATCGTGGACGTCAGCAACGGCGCGCGCCTCGAGACCTACGTCATCGAGGGCGACGCGGGGTCGGGCGTCATCGGGATCAACGGTGCCGCGGCCCACCTGGTGCACCCCGGCGACCTGGTCATCCTCATCGCCTACGGGCAGATGGACGACGCCGAGGCGCGCGAGTTCGCGCCGCGGGTCGTGTTCGTCGACGAGCACAACCGGGTGCTCGACGAGTCCGCCGACCCGGCCCGCGTCCCCGACGACGCCCCGGCCTCCTCGCTGCTCGTGCCCGGCACCCGGGCGCAGGCCGCGCTGAACTAGGGGCCGGACCCGGGTGCTGCTCTGCATCGACGTCGGCAACACCCAGACCGCGCTCGCGCTCTACCCGAGCCCGCCCGACGACGACCCGGCCGCGGCCGTCGTCGCGGGCGGGGGTCCGGCGCGGTGGCCGGAGGCCCGCTGGACGGCGCGGGTGCACACCGAGCGGCGGGCGGCCGCCGACGAGCTCGCGCTCACCGTGCGGGGCATGCTCGGGCCCCTGCTGGCCGAGGTCGACGGGGTGGCGGCGCTCTCGACGGTGCCCGCGCTGCTGCGCGAGCTGCGGGGCATGCTCGACCGGCACTTCGTCGGTGTGGAGCACGTGCTCGTCGAGCCGGGCGTGCGCACCGGCGTGCCGCTGCTCGTCGACAACCCCAAGGAGGTCGGCGCCGACCGCGTCGTGCAGGCCCTGGCGGCCCACGAGCAGGTCGGGGGCCCGTGCGTGGTGGTCGTGTTCGGGACCTCGACGACGGTGGACGCGGTCTCGGCCTCCGGGGAGTTCCTCGGCGGTGCGATCGCGGCCGGGGTGGCGGTGTCGGCCGAGGCGCTGGCGGCGCGGGCCGCCGGACTGCGCCCCGTCGAGCTCGTGGCCCCCCGGTCCGCCCTCGGGCGCTCGACGGTGGAGAGCATGCAGGCCGGGCTCGTGATCGGAGCGGCCGCGATGGTCGACGGGCTCGTGACGCGGCTGTCGGACGAGATCGCGGCGAAGGACGGCCAGGGCCGACGACCGGTGGCGGTGGTGGCCTCGGGCGGACTGGCGCCGGTGGTGGCCCCCGAGTGCCGGACGGTCACCCACGAGATCCCCGACCTCACGCTCCAGGGCCTCCGCGCGGTGTTCGTCCGGGTACGGGCGGCCGCGCGGGCCCGGGAGGAACGCCGGCGCGGCACCCGGCGATAGGCGGCCCAGCCAGGCGCGTGCCGGGCGCGCTCAGGTGTCGGGCGTGCTCAGGAGTCGGGCGTACCGAGCTCGGCGTGGCGCGGGTCGCTGACCGGCAGCACGTGGCGCAGCCGCTCGACGACCTCGGCGTCCCGACGGCCCGCCGGGGTCCGGGCGAGGGCCCACAACGCCGCCGTGTCGCCGCGGCGCAGGACCGCCGAGCGGACCCCGACGTCGAGCTCGTCACGCAGGGCGCGGACCCCCGGTGCGTCGGAGGTCGGGAGGAGCTCGCCGCGGGCGATGAGCCCGGTGTCGGGGAGTCGGCCCGCGCGGATCGCGTCGCGCACCGTCAGGAAGTCCGCGTCCACCCGGGCCTCGAGGCGGTAGGGGCCGGTGCGCACGACGCCGGCGCCGTTGCGCGCGCTGTCGAGCAGCGCGCGCAGCCGGTGCATCTCCGCGCGCACGGTCACGGGGTTGCCCCGGTCGCCGTAGAGCTCGACGGCCAGGGCGTCGGCGGACAGGCCCCCGGGGTGCGCGGCGAGCAGTGTGAGCAGCTCGGCGTGGCGGGCGCCGAGGCGGATCGGTCGCCCGTCGAGCCGGGCGACGGGGCGCGGCACGCCGAGGAAGGGCAGCGCGAGCGTCGGGCGGGGCCGGACCGACGACGTCCGCTCCAGGCGCAGCAGCCAGCCCTCGGCGAGCGGCTCGAGCACGCCCTCGCCACGCTCCCCGAGCGCGATCCGGCCACCGGCGCCGGGCAGCTCGACGCGGTCGTCGATCCAGCCGTGCGGCGTCGCGGCGAGCACGCGACCAGCGGGGCTGAGCAGGGCCCCGGGCGCCTCGCCGAGCCCGGCGAGGTGCGGCAGGTTCTTCGTGCGCAGCCGCTCGTCCCGGATGGCCTGACGCGCGGCGAGGTGGTTCTCGGCCAGGCGCGCGGCGGCGGAGACGAGCGCGAGCGTACTCGGGTGGAACGCACGGACCGGACCGGTGAGGTCGACCGCGCCGACGGCCTCCCCGGTGTCGGGGTCGTGGATCGGGGCCGCCGCGCAGGTGAAGCGGTGGTACTGCGCGACCAGGTGCTCCGAGGAGTGGATCTGCACCGGGGTGCCCGAGGCCAGGGTGGTGCCCATCGCGTTCGTGCCCGCGGAGTCCTCGCTCCAGCGGAAGCCCTCGGCGAGCTCGAGGTCGTCGGCGAGGTGCAGCACCCCGGCGGCGCCCTCGCGCCACAGGATGTGCCCCGAGGCGTCGGTCACGATCATGACGTGCATCGCCTCGTCGGCGATCTCGAGCAGCGTCGTCCGCAGCATCGGGAGCACCGGCGCGAGGGGATGGGACTCGCGCAGGGCCGCGAGCTCGGCCTCGTCGTAGACGTGGGTGGGCGCGCCGTGGTCCGGGTCGACGTGCGCGGCGAGTGACCGGCGCCAGGAGTCGGAGACCACCGCGCGGGGGGCGACCTCGCCGCGCCCGCCGGCGAGCACCGCGTCGCGGACACGGGCCAGCACGGCCGCCCGCTCGACCGGGTCGCCCCAGACCTGCGCGTCGGCCCCCGTGCCACCGGGACCTCTCGTCATCCACCACCCCGTGGAGTCGTGCCGACCCTCATCGTGCGGGGCGGCTCCGACGAAGGCAAGCCTCACCCGTGGGTCCGATGCTGCCGCACCTACGGTTCGCAGGGCCCCGGATCGCCGCGTCCGCGTGCAACGTCGGTGCAACCCCCGCCTTCGTAGCGTCCTGGGTCACACGTGGCGCGCAGCGCCACAGGGAGGCGGCGCGGGCTCCCGTGCTGCCCGACTCGAGTGGGGAGGACCAGGGATGGCCACGTACGCGGCCCCGGGCACCGACGGCTCCGTCGTCAGCTACAAGCCCCGTTACGACCACTTCATCGGCGGCGAGTACGTCGCCCCGGCCAAGGGCGGGTACTTCGAGAACCCGACCCCGATCACCGGCGAGACGTTCACCGAGGTCGCGCGCGGGACCGCGGAGGACATCGAGAAGGCCCTCGACGCGGCCGAGGCCGCCGCTCCGGCCTGGGGCAGGACCTCGGTCACCGAGCGCGCCAACCTCCTGATCACGATCGCGGACCGCGTCGAGGCCAACCTCGAGAAGATCGCGATCGCGGAGAGCTGGGAGAACGGCAAGGCCTGTCGCGAGACGCTGGCCGCCGACATCCCCCTCGCGGTCGACCACCTGCGTTACTTCGCGGGCGCGCTGCGCGCCCAGGAGGGCGGCCTGTCGCAGATCGACGAGGACACGGTCGCCTACCACTTCCACGAGCCGCTGGGCGTGGTCGGGCAGATCATCCCGTGGAACTTCCCGATCCTCATGGCGATCTGGAAGCTCGCCCCGGCCCTCGCCGCGGGCAACGCGGTCGTCCTCAAGCCGGCCGAGCAGACCCCGGCCTCGATCCACGTCCTGCTCGAGACGATCGCCGACCTGCTCCCGCCCGGCATCCTCAACGTCGTCAACGGCTTCGGGGTCGAGGCGGGCAAGCCGCTCGCGTCGTCGAGCCGCATCCGGAAGATCGCCTTCACCGGTGAGACCACCACCGGGCGCCTGATCTCGCAGTACGCCTCGGAGAACCTCATCCCGGTGACGCTCGAGCTCGGCGGCAAGAGCCCGAACATCTTCTTCGACGACGTGTTCGCCGCCCAGGACGCGTTCTCGGACAAGGCCCTCGAGGGCTTCGCGATGTTCGCGCTCAACCAGGGCGAGGTCTGCACCTGCCCGTCGCGCGCCCTCATCCAGGGCGGCATCTACGACGACTTCCTCGACCAGGCGGTCAAGCGGACCGAGCAGGTCAAGATGGGCAACCCGCTCGACACCGAGACGATGATGGGGGCCCAGGCCTCGAACGACCAGTTCGAGAAGATCCTGTCCTACATCGACATCGGTCGCCAGGAGGGCGCGAGGATCCTCACCGGCGGGGAGAGGGCCGACCTGGGCGGTGACCTCTCGGGCGGCTACTACGTCCAGCCGACGGTCTTCGAGGGCGACAACTCGATGCGCATCTTCCAGGAGGAGATCTTCGGGCCGGTGCTCTCGGTGACGAAGTTCAGCGACTACGACGACGCCATGGCGATCGCCAACGACACCCTCTACGGGCTCGGCGCCGGGGTGTGGTCGCGCGACACCAACACCGCCTACCGCGCCGGCCGCGACATCCAGGCCGGCCGGGTGTGGGTGAACAACTACCACAACTACCCGGCGCACTCCGCGTTCGGCGGCTACAAGCAGTCGGGTATCGGACGTGAGAACCACAAGATGATGCTCGACCACTACCAGCAGACCAAGAACGTGCTGGTGAGCTACTCGCCGGACGCCATGGGCTTCTTCTGATCGGGGGCGGAACACCGGTGGGAGGAGCAGGTCGATGAGCGAGATCAGCACGAGCACCGACGTCACCGCGCAGGTGCCGGAGGTGCCGGGGTCCGGGACGACGGCCCGCGTCGCGCTGTCCCCGCAGGCCGCCGAGCTGCTCGTGCGGCTCACCGACATCCACGGCCCGCTGATGTTCCACCAGTCCGGCGGATGCTGCGACGGCAGTGCCCCGATGTGCTACCCGGACGGCGACTTCAAGATCGGCGAGCGGGACGTGCACCTCGGTGACCTCGAGGTCGAGGGACTGGAGCCGATCGGCTTCTACATGTCGGGCTCCCAGTTCGAGTACTGGAAGCACACCCACCTCACCGTCGACGTGGTCACGGGACGCGGCAGCGGATTCTCGGTCGAGGCGCCCGAGGGCGTCCGGTTCATCATCCGTTCGCGGCTGTTCTCCGACGACGAATGGCGGGCCCTCGAAGGGCGGTGAGCCCCCGCCCTCCTTGCGCCCGACGGGCACTCCCGAGCACGCTGCGTGCGACCCGGGGGTGCCCGTCGGTGTGTCCGCACCCGATCTCGACGAGGAGACCCGCATGAGCAGCCCGAACCCGACCCTGCGCGAACTGACCGGCATGTCCGGCGAGCCCGCGCCCCTGACCGGCTCCGCTCTGGTCATGATCGACCTCCAGAACACCTACACCCGGGGCGTCATGGCGCTCGAGAACGTCGAGCCGGCCATCGAGGAGGCCGCCGGCCTGCTCCGACGCGCCCGCGCGGTCGGCGCGACGATCGTGCACGTGCAGCACGAGGCCGGGCCGGGGACGCCCTACGACACGCACGCCGAGATCGGTGCGATCGTCGACGCCGTGGCCCCGGAGCCGGGTGAACACGTCGTCGTCAAGAACTTCCCGAGCTCGTTCGCGGGGACCGACCTCGAGGAGCACCTGCGCGGGGCGGGCGTCACGAACCTCGTGCTCGCGGGCTTCATGACGCACATGTGCGTCAACTCGACGGCCCGCAGCGCGTTCACCCTCGGCTTCGCCCCGACGGTCGTCGCCGGCGCCACCGCCACACGGGCCCTGCCGGGACCGGACGGCACCGTCCCGGCCGCCGCCCTGCAGTCCGCGAGCCTCGCGGCCCTCTCCGACATGTTCGCCGTCGTGGTGCCGGACGCGTCCGCGGTCCCCGACTGAACCCACCCGCGCGGTATTCCGTCGGGTCGCGCGGGCCACACGATTACCCGTGAGATCGACGTTCACGGCCACCCGACTCGACACGGCACGGCACGCGCATTTACGCTCCGCCGCGAACCATTCCGGAGATCACGACGTGGGGGCGTCACGATCCCCGGACTCCCGGGGGTCGTGGAAGGAAATCGACGCGTGGCGCAGAAAGTGGTCGTGTCCCTCGTGGACGACCTGGACGAGTCCGAGGCCGACGAGACCGTCGAGTTCGGGATCGACGGGGCCACCTACGAGATCGACCTGTCGGACTCGAACGCCTCGAAGCTGCGGAGTTCACTCGAGGACTACATCGCGCACGCGCGGCGGCTCTCCGGGCGCAGGCGTTCCTCGTCGCGCCCGTCGGCCTCGGCGCCCGCCCCGGCCGCTCGCAGGACGGGCGGCCGCGCGTCGGTCGACCGCGAGCAGAACCAGGCGATCCGGGAATGGGCGCGTAAGCAGGGGATGACGGTCTCCGAGCGCGGCCGCATCCCTTCCGAGGTCAGCGAGGCCTATCACAAGGCGCATTCCTGACCGGTTCCGTCGGAGCCGTCGCGGGCCGCGACGGGGCGGGCGAGATCCGTGTCACCATGAACGGGTGTCGCCCGCCGTCCGGCCCTACCGCGGAGCCACCGCCGAACAGCGCCAGGCGAATCGGCGCGCCCGACTGCTCTCCGCCTGCCTCGACGTCATCGGCGACGTCGGCGTCCTCGGGGTCACGGTCGACGCCGTGTGCGCCCGCGCCGGGCTGACCAAGCGCTACTTCTACGAGACGTTCACCGACCGCGACGCCGCCCTCGTGGCCGTGACGGACGGCGTCTACGGCAGCCTGCACACCTCGATCGTCTCCGCGCTGCGCCGCATCGACGGGGACGGCCGCGCGCGGGCCGCGACCGCGGTGGAGGTCTTCGCCGCGACCCTGGACGCGGACCCGCGGATCGCCCGGCTCTACGCCGAGGCGCCCGGCCACCCGCGGCTCCTCGCACGGCGCGATGCCGCGGTGGAGGAGTTCGCCGACCTCGTGCTCGACGACGTGCTCCGGCTGCCTCCGGACGACCGGGAGCGGGTGCGCACGGCCGCCGTCCTCGTGGTGGCCGGGACGACGCACGTCGTGACCCGCTGGCTCGCGGGCGGCGTCCCGCTCGAGCGGGTCGAGCTGGTCGACGAGGTGCTGCGGATCGGGACGACGCTGCTCCACTAGGTTTGCATCCGCGAACTTAGTACGCTCTTGCGTATGAGTCTCGAGGTCGCTGCACTGCGCCGCTCGGTGCAGCGCCTGGCGCGTCGCCTGCGGGCGCAACGACCCCGCGGCGGGCTCACCGACGTCCAGCTCGGCCTCCTGGCCACGCTCATGGACTCCGGCCCGCAACGCGCGACAGAACTCGCCGCGCGCCTCCGGACCACCCCGCAGGCGCTCACCCGCCCACTCGCGGCGCTGGCGACCGACGGCCTGCTCGAGCGGCACCCGGACCCCGCCGACGGTCGTCAACACACGCTGACGATCTCGGCGCGTGGCTGGGCGGCGCTCGCCGAGGACGCCGCCCCCCGCGACGCCTGGCTCGACCGCGCGCTGGCCGAGCTGACCGACGCCGAGCGGGACGTGCTCGCCATCGCCGCCCGGCTCCTGGACCGGCTGGCCGCCCACCCCGACCTCGCCGAAGAGGACCCCCGATGAGCGCGACGACCGCCGTCGACCCGCCGGTCGTGGACTCCGGACCCCGACGGCGGGCCTGGTGGCCCGGGGTCCTCCTCGCGGCCCTGGCCACGGCGCTCGCGACGGGGTGGGGGCTGACGCGCGACCCGCTCGAGCCCTACTACGCGGCCTCCGTGCGGGCGATGGCCTCGAACTGGCACGCGTTCGTCTTCGGCGCCTTCGACCCCGCGGCCACCGTCACGATGGACAAGCTGCCCGGTGCGTTCTGGGTGCAGGCGCTGCTCGTGCGGGCCCTCGGCCCGGCGCCGTGGGTCATGGTGGCGCCGCAGGTCGTCGAGATGGCCGCGGCCGTCGTCGTCCTCGCCCTCGCCGTGCGCGCCCTCGCCGGACCGGCGGCGGGCACCGTCGCCGCGGTCGTCCTCGCGCTCAGCCCGGCCGCGATCGCCGTCGGGCGCGGCAACGTCGCCGACCCGCTGATGATCCTCGGGCTGGTGGCCGCGACCTGGGCCACGGCGCGGGCGCTCCCGTCCGGCCGGGCCGCGGGGTGGCTCGCCCTCGCCGGGGTGTTCGTCGGGATCGCCTTCCAGGCGAAGATGGCCGCCGCCTGGCTGGTGCTGCCCGCACTGGCCGTGGCCTTCCTCGTGGCGGGCCCCGGGACCTGGCCGCGGCGGGTCGGCGCGACGGCGGCGGCCGGCGTCGTGACGGCGGTGGTGTCGCTGGCGTGGACGGTGGCGGTGTCGCTGGTCCCGGCGGCCGCGCGGCCGTGGGTGGACGGCAGCACCGACGACTCGCTGTGGCAGCAGATCTTCGTCTACAACGGCCTCGGGCGCCTCGGCGCGCAGAACCCGCTGCAGGTGCTCTCCGGGCAGGGCCTCGCGCTCACCGCGCCGGGCACCGACGCGGGTCCGTCGTGGGACCGGCTGGTCGTCGGCGCCCTCGCGCGGTCCACGGGCTGGCTCCTGCCCGCGGCGGTGCTCGCCGTCGTGGTCGGGCTCTGGGCGCTGCGCGCCGCCCCGCGCACCGACCCGCGGCGGGCGGCGTACCTGCTCTTCGGGCTCTGGCTGCTCGCGTACGGCGTCGCGTTCACCGCCGGCGCGGTGGTCAACGTCTACTACGTGGCGACGCTCGCGCCCGCGATCGCGGGCGCGCTCGGGGTGGCGTTCGTCCACGTCCGGGACGTGCGCGGGACGGCCGGGGCGCGGGTGGTCACCGCCCTCGCCGTGGTCGTGACCGTCGCCTACGGGGCGGTCCTGGTGCTGGGTTCGGAACGTCCGCTGATCACCCCGGTCGTCGTCGCCGTCGTGCTCGGGCTCGTCGCGGTGGGTCTGGTGGCGGCGGCCCGACGGGGCGCGCTCGTCGTCGGGCTGGTGGCGGTGCTGGTCCTGCCGGTCGCGGCCACGGCGTGGCTGCTCGCCCTCGGGGGCGGGGCGTTCGACACGCCGTTCGAGACCGCGCGGGAGGTCCGGGCGGTCCGGGTCCTGCTCGTCGCGGCGCCCCGGTTCGCGGCGGCCACGCTGCCCGGCCTGGAGCGGGCCCGCGGCGGGACGCCGGACCTGATGGCGGTCCAGTCCTCGGC
>NZ_JBVPVA010000922.1:0-2978 GCF_055612215.1 Actinomycetospora sp.
GTCGTCCCGGCCGCGCCCGCCGCGCTCCCGCCGACCGCGATCGCCGCGGCCGCCCCGGCCTTGGCGCCGTCGTTCAACTCGCTGCCCTCGTCCTTCCTCGGTGGGGCCACCCCGAGCGCGCTCTCGAGCGGGCTGCCGGCCGCCGGCGCGCCGGCGTACGACCCGAGCCAGCTGCTCGGCTCGGCGTTCCCCGGTCTCAAGGCCGGTGCGCCCGCCTACCTCGGGTACGACCCGGCCAGCGCGGTGACCACCGCCAGCCAGGTCCAGGCGCTGCCCGTCGACGGCATGTCGAACGGCATGGGCGTGCCGGTCATGCTCGCCGTGCTGGCCCTCGCCGGCGTCGCGGCCTTCGTGGTCCGGGCGATGGTGCTCCGCCGCGCCACCGCGGCGGCCGCGGCCGCCCCCGCGCCGGGGACCGAGGACACCGACCTCGTGGACGATCTCGACGGCACGGACTTCGCCGGGGTGGACTTCGACGACCTCTCGCCGGAGGCGCTCACCGAGATCCGCACCCCGGCGCCCTCCTCGCCCGCGGTCGGCTTCCCGGTCGCCCGCATGGACCAGGAGGAGACCGAGCTGATGGGAACCGCGCGGCACTGAGCCGCGTCCGACCCCCGAGGGGATCGGGACCCAGGAGTCCGACCCGGGCGGGTCGGGACCGGCCACACGGCCCGTCCCGGCCCGCCCGTCGTCGTCCGCGGAACACCACGTACGCTGGACCGACCGAGAACCCTCCTGCCGCGGAACGTCCGTGGCCGCCAGTCCATGGGAGGTGAGTGGTACTCGTGCGCCACTACGAAATGGTCGTCATCCTCGAGCCGAGTCTCGACGAGCGCACCGTGCAGCCGTCGCTGGAGACGTTCCTCAACGTCATCCGCAAGGACGGCGGGACCGTCGAGAACGTCGACGTCTGGGGTCGTCGGCGTCTCGCCTACGAGATCGAGAAGCACGGCGAGGGCATCTACGCGGTCCTCGACGTGAACTGCGAGCCGGCCACCATCAAGGAGATGGACCGCCAGCTCGCGCTGAACGAGTCGGTGCTCCGCACCAAGGTCATGCGTCGTGACCCCGCCGCCGCCACGCGCCGGGGCAAGGCCGGCGCTGCCTGATGGCCGGCGACACCGTCATCACCGTGGTCGGCAACCTCACCGCCGACCCGGAGCTACGGTTCACGCCGTCCGGCGCCGCCGTCGCGAACTTCACCGTCGCGTCGACCCCCCGCACCTTCGACCGCCAGAGCGGCGAGTGGAAGGACGGCGAGGCGCTGTTCCTGCGCTGCAACATCTGGCGCCAGGCGGCCGAGAACGTCGCCGAGACCCTGACCCGCGGCGCGCGGGTCATCGTCCAGGGACGGCTCAAGCAGCGCTCGTTCGAGACCCGCGAGGGTGAGAAGCGCACCGTCATCGAGCTCGAGGTCGACGAGGTCGGCCCCTCGCTCCGCTACGCCACGGCGTCGGTCACCAAGGCCAGCCGCAGCGGCGGCGGCGGAGGCGGCGGGTACGGCGGCGCCTCGAACGGCGGAGGCGGCGGCGGTTACGGCGGAGGCGGTGGCTACTCGGGCGGCGGGCAGTCGGCCGACGACCCCTGGGCCTCGGCGCCCGCGGCGGGGTCGTCCGGTGCCGGTGGCTACGACGACGAGCCCCCCTTCTGATCCCTCGATCACACCCCAGTTCGGCTAGGAGAGAAAGACACCATGGCGAAGCCGCCGGTGCGCAAGCCCAAGAAGAAGGTCTGCGCGTTCTGCAAGGACAAGAACCAGATCATCGACTACAAGGACACCAACCTCCTCCGCAAGTACATCTCGGACCGCGGCAAGATCCGCGCCCGCCGGGTCTCGGGCAACTGCTCGCAGCACCAGCGGGACGTCGCCGTCGCCGTGAAGAACTCGCGCGAGATGGCTCTGCTGCCCTACACGTCGACCGCGCGCTGAGGAGGGGGACCCACGCGATGAAGCTCATCCTCACCGCCGATGTCGCCAACCTCGGCGGCCCGGGCGACCTCGTCGACGTCAAGGACGGCTACGGCCGCAACTTCCTGCTGCCCCGCGGGATGGCGATCGTCGCCACCCGCGGCGCGATGAAGCAGGTCGAGACGATCCGCCGCACCCAGGAGGGCAAGCGGATCCGCGACCTCGACCACGCCAAGGAGGTGGCCGGGGAGCTCGCGCAGGTCGGGACCGTCACGGTCACCGCCAAGTCCGCGGGCCAGGGCGGCAAGCTGTTCGGCTCCGTCACGCCCGCCGACATCGTCGGCGCCGTGCGGTCCTCGGGCGGCCCGAACCTCGACAAGCGCCTGGTCGACACCAAGGGCCACATCAAGACCATCGGGAACCACCAGGTCACCGTCCGGCTCCACCCGGACGTCGCCGTCGAGCTCCCGCTGGACGTCCAGGGCGCCTGACGCCGCCCGCTCCCACCTCGGGCCCCGGACCGCCGCGTGCGGTCCGGGGCCCGACGTGTGTCCGGGGCACGTGTCCGGATGCGTGTGGTGCGCGCCGGGCCGTCCCGTTCCGGGACCGGCCTCCTCCCCCACCCGTGGCGGCGGGCGGTCGCCGGGTCGTCACCGGACCGTCCGGCGCCGGACGTCCGCCGGTCGTCTCCCCGCGACCTCGCCGTGTCGCGACACGCCGGGTCCGGCCGCGCGACGACATGCCGATCCACTTGTTGTCCACAGCGTGCACAACCCGCTGAGCTGCGCGGATGGTCGGCGACGACGAGTTGCCAACAGGTTGTCCCCAGGTGCGCCCACCCGCACGGCCTGTGCTCCCCCATCCGTCCCCACAAGCCGTCCCACAGACCGTGGGCGATGGCAACCCGCTGCGCTCGGCCGGGGGCGGCCTGGAGCTGGCGGAGCGAGAACGCCGCGTGCCACGCGTACCAACTCGGACGCCCGTAGCGACGGATGACGGCGAAGGAATTGCGCGAGTGGTAGTAGGCACGCCATGGCTCGTCGCGATCGATGGGACGGTGCGCCTGGAG
>NZ_JBVPVA010001004.1:0-1948 GCF_055612215.1 Actinomycetospora sp.
CTCCCACCCGGCGTCGTCCAGGGCCGCGTCGCGCAGCTGGTCGCGGTTCTGGCCGGTGATCGTCCGGTGCTCGGGGCCGTCGTACTCCACTCCGACCTTGCGCCGGCCCGCCGGCACGTCCGGCCAGCCGAGGTCGAGCCACCGCACCGTGCCGTCGGCCACCCGGACCTCGTACTGCGGGATCGGGGCGGGCACGCCGCGGAGCACGAAGTTCAGGCGCGCACGGGTCTCCATCAGCGACATGGCCCGTCCGTCCATCAGCTCGGTCACCCGCCGCAGCTGCGCCGACCCCCGGACGCCCCGGTGGGCCGCCGCCAGAGCGTGCAGGTGGTCCGCGGTGAGCCCGCAGCGGAAGGCGAGCGAGTCGACGGCGGCGATCGCCTCGATCAGCGGCGCGCGCCGGGCCAGATCGAACGCGGTGCGCGCCGGAGTCGTGAGGCGGACGCCGTAGCGGGAGCACACCTCGTCCGGGAGCAGGCGATCGCGGCGGACGGTGACCTCGGCCGAGGTCGGCCGGCGACTGGTCGCCATCACCAGCTCGCGGTCCTCCCACGGGCACTCGGCGCCGTACGCCAGCGCGGCGAGCGGACCCGCCACCACGCCGTCGTCGCGACCCCACAGGCCGACGGCCCGCACCCAGGTCGAGTCGTCGACCTCGGCGAGGGAGCCGATGTAGACGTCGGTCAGCAGCGGACGGAAGGCCGGCCCGGCCAGGCGGGCCCAGGTCACCTCCCCGGCCGCCACCGCCCGGGATCCGCGGAACGGACGGCTGGTGCGTGCGTCGACACCCACGGGACTTCGACGCGGCCGGGCGCCGATCGGCTCCATCCCGGTCGGACACCCATGATCAGGGAGTCACTGCACGCTCGACGGAGATCCGATCGACGTGCAGGGGCTCCCTCGCGGCGGCATCTTCGTGGCGGCCCCGTCCTCGCGAGGCGGCGGGAGGCGGCTCGGGGGACAGCCGACGTGGTCCCCACGGACAGGCGAGGTTGCCGCCCGGCTACGGCGTCGTGCTGGACGCGTAGGCCTGGGCGGCGGCGTAGACGCGACGGCCGTAGTCGTCGGAGTTGTTGTAGGAGAGCACCGCCGAGCGCCAGCCCTGGCCGGTGGCGAGGTCCCGCCCGCCGGCGCAGAGGTAGCGTCCGGCGGCGAGGGCCGCGTCGAAGATGTTGTCGGGGTCGGCGCGTCCGTCGTTGTTGCCGTCGGCGCGCCACTTGGCCCACGTCGAGGGGATGAACTGCAGCGGGCCGACCGCGCGGTCGAGGGTCGGGTCGCCGTCGAGGACCCCGCCGTCGGTGTCGCTGATCGTCCGGTTCCCGCTGGTGCCGTCGAGGGGGACGCCGACGATGCGCGGCTCGATGTCGCCGTTCGGCTCGATCTGCGCGCCGCGGTAGCGACCGTGGTTGGACTCGATGCGCGCGAGCCCGGCGATCGTCACCCACGACAGGTGGCACTGCGGGTCCACCTGGCGCATGGTCAGGTCCGCCATCCCGTAGGCCTGCAGCGCGATCGGCGGGACGTTCGTCCGGGGGCCGAGGCCGTTGGCCCAGGCCGAGACGGTCGGCGCGCCCGCGCCGGGCGTCGCGGTGTTCGTGCCGGGCAGGAGGGCCGAGGGAGGGGCGAGCGCGGTCGGCTGCCCGACCGTGCCGAGGTCGACCTGGGCGGGCGCGACCTCGAGCGCCGGGATCTCCTCCGGGCCGGCGTCGGTGCGGCCGAACTGACTGCGCTGCTGGAGCACGACGACTGTGCCGATCACCGCCGCGACGAGCACCAGCACCAGCGCGAGGCGTCCGAGGGCTGCAGTCCGCCGCGGCGGGGTGGGGGTCGACGACGGCGCGGGCGGGCCGCCGACCGGCAGCGGTCCGACCGGGGACGAGCGCGTGCCCGGCCCGACGCGCGGCGCGGTCGCGGACATCGCGGCGGCGACCGGGGCCGAGGCCGGTGA
>NZ_JBVPVA010001051.1:0-4258 GCF_055612215.1 Actinomycetospora sp.
CTGCGCCCGGACGTGTGGGTCAAGGGCGGCGACTACGCCGCGGACGACCTGCCCGAGGCCGGGCTCGTGCGCTCCTGGGGCGGCGAGGTCGTCGCCGTCCCGTACCACGCCGGGCGCTCCTCGACCCGGCTCGCCGCCGCCGCGGGCGTCGGCGCCACCGAAGGCTCCCGCCGGGCCGCCGACCTGAGCCCGGCGCACGGCCTCATCCAGGAAGGACCCTCATGACCTCACCCCTGCCCACCCCCGACCCGGCCAGCACGTCGGCGCCCTCGCGCCCCGCCGGCAGCCCGGGCACCGTCCTCGTCACCGGCGGCTCCTCCGGGCTCGGCGCGGCCGTCGCCGACGCCGTGCTCGCGGCCGGCGGCACCCCCGTCGTCCTCGACCTCAAGGCCCCTGACGCCGGGCACGCTTTCGTCGAGGTCGACCTGGCCGACACCGCCGCGGCCGAGGCCGCCGTCGAGCGGGCCGCGGACACCCACGGTGGGTTCGACGCCGTCGTCACCGCCGCCGGCATCGACCGCTGCGGGTCGCTCGTCGACGTGCCCCGCGAGGACTGGGAGCGCGTGGTGGCGGTGAACCTGCTCGGCACCGTCGCGGTCGTCCGCGCCGCGCTGCCCTCCCTCGAGGCGCGCCGCGGCAAGGTCGTCACCGTCTCGTCGACGCTCGGGGTCAAGGCGGTCTCCGACGCCACCGCCTACTGCGCCTCGAAGTTCGGCGTCGTCGGGTTCACCCGCGCGCTGGCCGCGGAGTGGGCCGGCAAGGTCGGCGTCACGCTGCTCATCCCGGGCGGCATGTGGACCCACTTCTTCGACGACCGTCCCGACCAGTACAAGCCGGGCTCGGACGCGCAGCTCAACGACCCCGCCGAGACCGCCGACGCGGTGCTCTACGCGTTGACCCGCCCGGCGGGCAGCGAGGTGCGGGAGCTCGTCGTCGCCGCGTCGGGCGAGTCGTCCTACCCGTGATCGTGCGGGTCCGGACCAGCGGCGGCGTCGAGGGCACCCGGGAGGTCGTCGTGCAGCGTGAGCACCCGGTCCAGCCCGGTGATCGTGAGGGGGCGGCGCACCGAGCGCACCGTGCCGGTCACCAGCCGCAGGGCGCACGCGCGGGTGCGCAGGGACTCGTGGACCTCGAGCAGGAGGGACATCCCGGCCGAGGCGAGGAGCGCGACGCCGGACAGGTCGAGCACGACGGTGCGCGCGCCGGCGCCGACGGCCTCGTCGACCCCGGCCCGGACCGTCCCGACGCTCGCCGCGTCGACGTCGCCGACGACCGCCACCACGTGCACGTCGGCCCCCTCCGGGCGCACCGCGACGTCGACGGTGCCCGGAGCGGGCCCGTCGGCGGCGGGGTCGGGGTGCACTCGGCCTCCAGGGACGCGGGCGGCCCGGGGCTCCGCGGCGGCGCGGCCCGGAGGCGCGGCGCGGAGGCACGGGACGGCACGGCGGGTCGGAGCGGGCCGGGAGCGCCGGTCTGCACCCCGCGGAAGCGTCGTCGAACCCTAGCGCGCGCCGGAGGACACCCATGAGCGAGAGGACGAGAGACACCGTGGCACCGCCGCTGACCTCGGCACCCCTGGCCGCCGACCTCCCCGAGCGGCTGGCCGCCGCCTCGCCGCGGGTCGTGGTGCTCGGCGACGCGGTCCTCGACTGCTGGATGAGCGGCCCGTCGCGGCGGCTCTCCCGGGAGGCGCCCGTGCCCGTCGTGGAGGTCGACCGCACCCACGCCGCCCCCGGCGGCGCCGCGAACACCGCGGTCAACCTCGCCGCGATGGGCGCGAAGGTCCGGCTGGTGTCGGCGGTCGGGGACGACGACGACGGGCACACCCTGCGGCGGCTGCTCGAGCGGGCGGGGGTGGACACCGCGAGCGTCCTGCACGACGGCCAGGCGCCGACCGCGGCCAAGCGGCGCATCGTCGCCGACGAGGCCATGGTCGCCCGCTACGACACCCTCCCGCCCCCGCGCCGGATCGCGGGCCTGCTCGCCGCGCTGGAGTCCGCCCTGGACACCGAGCCCGACGCCGTCGTGGTCTGCGACTACGGCACGGGCGCGCTCGACGAGTCGACGGTCGCGGCGCTCGCGTCCCGCCGTGACCGCTGCGGCGTGCTCGTCGTCGACGCGCACGACCCGGCGCGCTGGGCGCCGGTCGCGCCCGACGTCGTCACCCCCAACGCGGGCGAGGTGGCCACGCTGCTGCGCCGCGACCTGCCCGCTCCCGACCGCGCGGGCGCCGCCGAGGCCGCGGCCGCCGAGCTGCGCGACCGGTCGGGTGCCGCGTCCGTCGTCGTCACCCTCGACCGCGACGGGGCGCTGCTGCTCGCCGACGGCCTCCCTGCGCACCGCACCTGGGCGCGCCCGGTGCCCGAGAGCCGGGCCTGCGGGGCGGGCGACTCCTTCACCGCCGCGCTGACCCTGGCGCTGGCCGCCGGCACCCCGGCCCCGACCGCGGTCGAGCTCGCGCAGGCCGCGGCCGACGTCGTCGTCGGGCGGGCCGGGACCGCGGTGTGCTCCACCGCCGACCTCACCGCCCGCGTCGGGGCCTCCGGCGGGATGCTGTCGAGCGCCGAGGAGATCGAACGGCTCGTGGCCGCCCACCGCGCCGCCGGCCGGCGGATCGTGTTCACCAACGGCTGCTTCGACGTGGTCCACCGCGGCCACGTCGCCTACCTCAACCAGGCCAAGCGGCTCGGGGACGTGCTGGTGGTGGCGCTCAACGCCGACGACGGGGTGCGGCGGCTCAAGGGCCCCGACCGGCCGGTGAACTCGCTGTCCGACCGCGCGGCCGTCATCGGGGCCCTCTCGTGCGTCGACCACGTCGTCGGGTTCGCCGACGACACCCCGGTCGCCCTGCTCGAGGCGCTGCGCCCCGACGTCTACGCCAAGGGCGGCGACTACACCCCGGAGATGCTCCCGGAGACGCCGACCGTGGCCGGGTACGGCGGGCGCGTGGTCATCCTCGACTACCTGGCCGACCGCTCCACGACCGCGACGCTCGAGCGGATCCGGGCCGCGGGGCGCGTGCGGGCGCAGTCGTGAGCGTCGACGTCGACGTGCTGGTCCCCACGAAGGACCGGCCGGTCGAGCTCGCGACGACGCTGGCCGGGCTCGCCGCGCAGGCCGGCACCGGCGGACCGTCGTTCCGGGTGGTGGTGTCGGACCAGTCGGGCCCGGAGGACGGGACCGGCGCGGCCTCGTTCGACACGCCGTCGGCCACGGCGATGCTCCGCGTCCTGGGGTACCGGGGCGTGCCGGTCGAGCTGCACCGCCACCTGCCGCGGCGGGGGATCGCCGAGCAGCGGGCGTTCCTGCTCTCGTGCGCCCGGGCCGACGCGGTGCTCTTCCTCGACGACGACGTCTGGCTCGAGCCGGGCGTCCTCGCGCGGCTGCACACCGCCCTGCGGACGCTGGGCTGCGGGCTGGTGGCCGCGGCGATGCAGGGGCTCTCGCACGTCGACGACGACCGCCCGCACGAGCGGGCCACCTACGCGGAGTGGAGCGACGGGGTGCGCCCCGAGCGCATCGAGAAGGGCTCGCCGGCGTGGGAGCGGTGGCGGCTGGGCAACGCCGCGAACGGCGTGCACCTCGCGGAGTCGCTCGGGCTCGACGCCCGCGGCGGCCCGGTGCCCGCCCCCTCGACGTGGCGGGCACACCGCATCGCGTGGTCCGCCGGCTGCGTGCTCTTCGACCGCGCCGCGCTGCTCGAGGCGGGCGGCTTCGACTTCTGGCGCGAGGTCCCCGAGAACGCGCACGGCGAGGACGTGCTGGTCCAGCAGCGGGTCATGGCCCGCCGGGGCGGGGCGGGCATCCTGCCCAGCGGCGCCTACCACCAGGAGTCGGCGACGACGTTGCCCGACCGGGGTCGGTCGGCCGTGGATCTCCGCCCGCTCTGACAGCCACCGCCCCGGTGCGTGGACGGCGCCGTCCTGGCGTCTGACGTCAGCAATGTGCCGTTGCTGCCATGGGGTGCCGGGCGCCCCGGTGCGTGAACGGCGCCGTTCTGCCACCCGACGTCAGCAACGTGCCGTTGCTGCCACCGGACCCGGGGCCGTCGGACCCCGGGCCTACCGGTTCCGCAGCACCTGCACCGTCGCCTGCACCCGCGGGTCGCGCAGCAGCGCCTCGACCGACAGCGGCAGCGGGATCCGCCAGTTCGGGTAGGCGTCGGTGGTGCCGGGCAGGTTGGGCTGGCGCGGCTCGTCGAGCACGTCGGTGAACGCGGCCAGCACGATCCGCGACGACGCCCGCGCGAGCAGCGCGT